>DFGL01000059.1:0-543 GCA_002371215.1 Ruminococcaceae bacterium UBA3751
TCATAAAGAATGTTAGCTCTAAAATCGCCTCTTTTTAGCTATAATTGCGTTAAAAAACGGGTTAAGGCGGCAAGCCTTAACCCGTTTTTATGCCTTGTTCTAACAAAAAATAGTCTGATTTTAGAGTGCGAAGCAGTTTTTGCAAAGTAATTTTAGGCAATAAAGAAATTATAAAATCGCCTGCATACTCACGTATTCAGGCGATTTTTAGTTTATTTAGTGGCAAAAGGACAAAGCAAAAACCTGACCTTCTTTATGACGGACGCCCCAAGGGCGCCCTTTAATTTGTCCTTGACAAATCAGCTTTAATATTATAGAATATCAAAGCAAAATAAAAAGCATTTTAACGAGGTGTAACTCAGTTTGGCGCAGTGCTTGCTTTGGGTGAAACAAGCGACCGCTGCCGGTGGCAGATAAAGGGAGCTTGGTGAAGCGCAGCAAAACAGAGCATCGCAAACGAATGTGAGCGAGGCGACAATTTTGCAAGAGGGCGAGCAAAGCCAAGCACAACAATTTAATATCGAGGTGTAACTCAGTTTGGCT
>DFGL01000059.1:620-9403 GCA_002371215.1 Ruminococcaceae bacterium UBA3751
GCCGCAGGTTCAAGTCCTGTCACCTCGACCAACGGGACGGGTTTTTCAACCCGTCCTTAACTTATGCCAAAATCCCCCAAAGCCGCTTAAACAGTGGCTTTGGGGGATTTCCTGATTTTACTTGAGATTTTTTGAGATTGCCTCAGATTCGTTGAATTGCAACATAGTTGCAACAGGTTTGCATGTGTTTTTTATTGGGCATTACCTTTCAAAATCTCATATGCTTGTTTTATTTTGGCTGCCATTAGTTTTCTGCGTTCGATAAGGAATTCGTCATAATCCATATTTTCCCATCCATGTGGAAGAGCATTTTCCTTTTCCATTCGAAGTATTTCTTCTTCTGTTCTTCCTTCGCAAATAATGGGATAATAACTTGAAGGTGCTTCATCTAAAATGTCCATATTGTCTTTCCAATCAATTAAGGCATAATTAGCCATTTGATTAATTTTTGAATCTGGATAGCCTAATGATTTCAAATATGCTTTAGGGAACAAATGATGTTTTTCAAGTGATTTTCTGTTTCCATCTGTTCCAACTTCAAATAATTTTGACACCAGAAGATTGCTCTTTGAAAACAGAATCTTGGTTTGCATTATATTTAGTGATGCGACATATGCATTCCATGCGTTATTACCCCTACCTGATACAGCCAATCCTTCAGAGCCCACAAGAGTAATATCAAAATAGTCATTTGTCAATCGCTCTTTTACTCTTGAAAAAATGAATTCTTTGTATTCGCCAAGCGAGCTTAGTTCTTTAATGCTATTTAAGTGGTTTTCTACTGTCGATTCGAAAGAACCGGTATATAAAGACACTAGAGAAGCGTAGAAGAACCATAAGGATGTTAAGTGCATATTCTCATTGTCAGATGCCTTAAATCTATGTTTAGCAATAAGATAAAATGCATATGTATAAAACAATGCATTACCTGACAATATAAGCTCGCCTGAGAGATAACCGGCATTCATAATAGCTTTAAGAAATTCGTGCCAAGTATGTACATCTAAAACATCTGGGAGTTTTGATTCTAGTGTTTCAAATCGCTGAATACGCAATTCTTCATCAACAGCACCTCTTTTATCAAAGTCAGCACCACGCAATAGTTTATACCCGTATTTCAATCGCGCTCTATCAAACGCATATGCCATCACAACACGAATAATATCTTGTGCCGTTACAGTTGTAATTTGATTATATGAGGTTATTTTATCTTTTGTATATCGGGTTGATTCTTTACTGAATTCTTCTATCAGTTGTCTGCCTTCGTCCCAATATAGTGAGAGCAATGTTAGGATAAAATCGTTCTGCTTAAGCGAAACTCCGCCTGAGTTTACACGTACAAAAATTTCAGAAACGTCTTCCTCTTCTGCATTTGATTTAATGTCAAATACGGATAGTGTATGGGATCTAAGATTAAGTACAGCATTTATTTGTTCTGCAATTATTCCTTGTTCTTGGTCCGTTAATTCGTCCCCTTTTGATTTTCGATACTGATTAAGATTTTCGATGAAATCTCCAATGTATTTAAATGTGTTGGTGGATGTATACAGATCACTAATATTATAAATCCATTCAGGATCCTTTTTTGTTGCAGAATAACCGACTTCAAATTTGTTCTGTAATGGGCAGTAAGAAATAATAATCGGTTTTTCTTCAAAACGAGAAGTTATAATTTTCTTGCCCTTCATTACAGCATATAGGGATGTGAGTCGTTGTTGTCCATCAATTATTACTTCTTTGGGAGTATCATAACTGTGGACATCTACACCTATTGTCTTTTTCTTATTCATTTCCGGGCATTCCCACAACATAAAATATCCAATAGGATATCCTCTCATCATAGAATCAAAAAGATCTCTGACTTTGGTATCCTTCCAAATAAAAGGACGTTGTAATTCTGGTAGTCCCAATTGACCTGTATCTATCTTTTCAATTAATTGGTTAACAGTAAAAGTAGTGTTACTAAATATTTGTTGCATATTTATCCCCCTCGTATAATCACCTTAATATTGTAGCATAAAACAAAGTATTATACAACGGCAATTATTCAATCAAAATGTCTTTCGCTGCACCATTTAAGAAACGCGCTTTTCAGCACCTTGTAATTCTTCCCGATTTTGAGCCCGGGGAAATCCTCGCGGTAAAACAGTGAGCGCGCCGTAGGCACAGAGCAGCCCATCGCCTTGGCAATATCCATCGGCGTGAGGAACACAAGCTCGTCATTTTCTTCTTCAATAATTTCAGTATTTTCAACTTCAAGTTTATCTCTCATACTCATTCTCCTTTAATTCTTCAAAATTCACAAAACAATAACGGAATACATAATGGAATACGCTAAAAGCATGTCACCGTCTGCAAAACGCTGTTTTTACCGTCAAAAACGGGATACTCCTTCATATTTTGGAATACTCCCGAACGGCGTTGCCGTTCGGTGTTTTACGCGCAATTTCCACCCTCGGCGGAATACGCGCTTTATCCTGCTTAATTTTCGAGTCGTCAAAAACGCCTGAAAATCAAGTGAAATTACCTTTTCGTATCTCCTTCTTAATATCAGTAAAAGCCTTCTTACGCTTCTTCAAATCGGCTACAATGTACATGTTAGAGGTCTGCATATGCTCGTTATCGAAGCGGTGATATTTCTCAAGCAATCCGCATTCAAGCAGCTCTTTAATCGCCTTGTCAACCGTTACAACGGAGATGCCGCCGCAGTTATCGCCGATGTTTTTTCTTGACGGAAAAGACGAGCCAACCGCATCGCTGCAATGGCATAAATAGAAGAAAACCATGAACGCAGCAGGGCTTAAACCGTAGTCAAGAATGTCGTCGGGAACGAGAAAGAAATGCCCGGCTTTAATGAAATTCTGCACTTCAGTGTAGGTCATTATCTGCAAACCTCCTTTGCTGAATATTTGTCTGGAACCCTGTCCAGTTTAAGAATAACACCCGCGCATTTCAGTTGCAACAACATCTTAATCAAGGTACAGTTTCTTGGACAGAAGCGTGCACAAATTCATCACCAAAAACGATTTTTCTTGACAGCATTTTGCGTGTAATATATAATTTTAATATCAAATTCACGAGGTAATTATGGACAGAGAAATCATTACTTTTATCAACGAAAATTCAGAATATTTGTTGATTCAATTCGTTGACGGGCACGATATTGAGGTGCTTGAAAATGAATATAATATTATATGTAACAGCGTAAGCGTGCCTTTCTCGCTCGTTGCAATTAAAGTGAACAGCTGGAACGACGAGCTGTCACCCTGGGAGGCTCCTGCCGTTTTCGGCAATCAGAATTTCGGCGGCTACGCTGACGAAACCCTGAGAGCATTCACCGAAGAATTGCTCCCGAAAATCAGGAGCGATTACGGTTTCGGAGACGAAACAAAGTTCATTATTGGCGGCTATTCACTCGCTGCGCTGTTTGCTCTCTGGTGCGGATATAACAGCAATTTGTTCTACGGCGTAGCCGCCGCTTCGCCTTCGGTGTGGTTTAACGGCTGGCTTGATTACGCGAAAGCAAACGATTTCAAGGCGGACAAGGTTTATCTCAGCCTCGGTAACAAGGAAGAGAAAACTCGCAATCAGATCATGGCAACCGTCGGCGACTGCATCCGACAGCAGGCGCAGATTTTTGATGAGAAAAACATCCCCTGCGTTCTTGAATGGAATGAAGGCAATCACTTTAAGAATTCCGACCTCCGCACGGCAAAGGCATTTATCAACTTAATGAAATAGACGAAACCGCCCTGCTCAAGCAGGGCGGCTTTTACATACATTCTATCATTATCTTTGTTGCTAGGCGGTAACCTGATTTGAACACTTCTTCGTCAATTACCACGGTTAACTCGTTAGCCGCCATAAGGTATTTTTCAAAGAGTTTCTTCTGTTCTTCGTTCAGCGTTTCGGATAATTCCCGCTGCAACCTGCCGACAAGCCTGAGTCCTTCCTTGTATCTCACATTGTTTTTAAGGCTATCGGAGTCGGTCGGCTCAATATTGCCATTGGATAGATTTTCAAGTACAGTCATCGTATCACCTCACAAAAAGCAATACCATAACTTATCCTGAAAGTCCAGATAAATTTCCGAACCCTTTAGTTATTGTTTTTATTAGGTTTTTTATAAGGGTTATTAAACAATTTATCTTTTGCTTCGTTCTGAACATCACCGTTGTGACCGATTTTTAGGAGCATAAAATGCTATTTTATAATAATTACTTTTATGGCTAGTTTAGATAACAAAAACAACACCGCCGATCGCTCAGCGGTGTTTCTTTTTTATTCACATTCGCAGATATTGCGCCTTGTCTGTAGGATTGATGAAGGAGTTACAGAAAATTCATCAAGTCCCCATTCAACGAGCTTAGGAATCAGTCGTTCGTCTGCAGCAGCCTCGCCGCACATACCAACCATAATTCCTGCTTTCTTTGCATTTTTAATCGTCATTTCAATTGCACGAAGAACTGCAGGCTGGAAAGCATCATATAAATGGCTGACATTTGCATTTCCTCTGTCAACCGCCATAGTATAGCCCGTAAGGTCGTTTGTTCCGATTGAGAAGAAATCAACCTCTTTTGCAAGTAAATCGGAAATCAGAGCCGCCGAAGGCGTTTCAATCATTATGCCAAGCGGAGCCATACGGAAGGATAGGCCTTCGCTTTCAAGCTCTGCGGCACATTCATCAATCAGTGCTTTTGCCGCTTTAACCTCATCAAGCGAAGTAACAAGCGGAAGCATAATCTTTATATCTCCAAAATATGCCGCACGAAGAAGCGCACGGAGCTGTTTTTTATATAGCTCTGTATTTTTAAGACAATAGCGAATAGCTCTGAAGCCGAGGAAGGGGTTTTCCTCTTTATCAATTTTAAGATAATCAATCGCTTTGTCGCCGCCGATATCAAGAGTTCTGATGATAACCTCTTTGCCGTCCATTGCCTTGGCAACGGTTGAATACGCTTCAAACTGCTCTTCCTCTGTTGGCTCACGGTCTCTGTCCATAAACAGAAATTCAGTTCTGAAAAGACCAATGCCTTCGCCGCCGTTCTGAATAACATTCTGCGCATCCTCGGCTTTTCCGATATTTCCGTAAACAGCCTTTTTAACGCCGCTCTTTGTAACGGTGGGCTTGTTGAAGTAAACCTTGAGCCCTTCCTTTTCGTCAAGATAAGCCTTTTGCTTGCCTTCGTATTCAGCAATTTCTACTTCACTCGGCTGAGTGAAAACCTTGCCCTTGAAGCCGTCAACAATAAGCGTGTCGCCGTTTTCAATAATCTGAGTAGAATTGATAACGGAGAGTGCGGCAGGAATTCCCATAGCACGGGCAAGAATTGCGCTGTGGCTTGTAACGCCGCCCACTTCTGTAACTATTGCGCTGACGTTTTCCTTTTTTATCTGGCTTGTCATTGAAGGCGTGAAGTCCTTTGCAATAAGAATTGAGCTCTTTGGAACAGACGCAATATCAACGCTTTTAACGCCGAGAAGAATTCTTATAAGGCTGTCCTTAATGTCCTTGACGTCCGAAGCACGCTGGCGCATCATTTCGTCGTCCACGCCTGCGAACATATCGTAAAACATTGTGCAGACAGCGTCAACAGCCGCTTCTGCAACAGCGCCGCCGTCAATATTGTCGTTCATCTGCGAGAGCATAAACGGGTCTGCAAGCATTGTGAGATGTCCTTCAAGAATCTCTGCTTCTTTCTCGCCTGCGCTTGCCTTGAGCCCTTCCGCCATTTCTTTTGTTTCGGCTGTGAAGGCTTCAACCGCTTTTTCAAGACGTGCTTTTTCTTCGGCTGCAGTAGTGTATTTTACTGCTGAATAGTCAAGGTTAATGTCTTCGATTATAACTGCTTTTCCTATCCCGTAGCCCTGTGAAGCGCCTATACCCTGTAACATAAAATCACCTCATACTGGGCGGTGTTACCCGCCCGTTTAATTGATTATTCTTCGCCGAAGCCGCTTTCAATCATTGATGAAGCTTCGCTGAGCATTGCTTCTTCATCAGCGCCGTTGCATGAAACAGTGATTTCACTGCCGCATTTCATGCAAGCTGCCATAATATTCATAATGCTTTTGCCGTTGATATCCTTGCCGTTAAAAGTGATAGTTATATTGGAAGAATACTTTGCCATTGCGGTTACGAAAACCTGTGCGGGGCGCATATGAAAGCCCATTTTGTTAGTAAGTGTAAATGATTTTGATACCATAATTTTTTCTCCTTTTCTATTTATGCGGCTTTCTTTTCAGCCTTTTTCTGATTTTTTTTGAGAATTGCAAGCATAAGTGCGCCTGCAACTGAGCCTGCTACAAGAGAAATGATGTATCCAAGCGGATGTTCAACAACTGCGAAGGTGAAGATACCGCCGTGAGGAGCAGGGCAAGCGCAGTTGAAGAGTGCGCATACAGCGCCTGCAACGCCTGAACCTACCATACATGAAGGAATAACACGAAGCGGGTCTGAAGCAGCGTAAGGAATTGCTCCTTCTGTAATGAAGCAAAGCCCCATTAAGTAGTTTACAGGACCGCTCTTGAGCTCCTGTGCCGTCCACTTGCTCTTGTTGAAGGTTGTTGAAAGAGCGATAGCAATCGGGGGAACCATACCGCCTATCATAACGGCTGCCATTATCCATGTGTTGCCGTCTGCGATAGCAGCCGTTCCGAAAACGTAAGCCGCTTTGTTGAACGGGCCGCCCATATCAATAGCCATCATAGCTGCGAGTACAACTGAAAGTAAAAGCCTGCTTGTGTCGCCGAGATTTGTAAGGAAGTTTGAAAGTCCGCTGTTGAGAAGTCCGACAACAGGGTTGATAAGAAGCATTACAATGCCGATAAGGAAGGTTCCGAAAAGCGGATAAATGAATACGGGCTTAATACCGTCCATTGCCTTCGGCATCCAGTTAAACGCTTTTTTAAGGCAGTTTACAAGAAGACCTGCAACAAAACCTGCAAGAAGTGCTCCAAGGAAGCCTGAAACCGCTTTGTCGTCGCCTGTCGGGGAAGCGAGAGTTGCGCCTGTTGTTGCAAGATAACCGCCTACAATACCCGGAAGAAGACCCGGGCGGTCTGCTATTGACATTGAGATATAACCTGCAAGAACGGGAAGCATAAATGCAAACGCTGCTTTACCAATCCAGAAAACAACGGCTGCAACAGGGTTGGTGAAACCGAAATTTCCGCCAACGTCAGCGTTGCCTGCGATTGTGTCGATAAGGAAGCCGAGAGCGATGAGCACGCCGCCGCCTACAACGAACGGAAGCATATGTGAAACGCCGTTCATAAGGTGCTTGTAAACCTTACGTCCGAAGCCTTCGCCGTCGCTTGCCGTATCTTCGGAAGCGTCTGCTGAATCGCTGTGATAAACGGGAGCCTCCTTGTTGAGAATTTTATTGATAAGCTCTTCGGGCTTGTTGATTCCGTTTGAAACTGCGGTCTTGTAAACGGGCTTGCCGTCAAAGCGCGCCATTTCAACGTTTCTGTCAACTGCGCAGATAATTCCGTCGCAGTTTGCTATTTCTTCTTTTGTAAGAACGTTCTTTGCGCCGCCAGAGCCGTCTGTTTCAACCTTGATTGAAACGTCCATTTTTTCAGCTGCCTTTTCAAGTGCTTCGGCTGCCATATAGGTGTGGGCAATACCTGTCGGGCAGGCTGTAACTGCAAGAATCTGATAGCCTTCCTTCGGAGCTTCTTCAACAACAGGCTCTTCTGGATACTTTTCTGCTTCAGCTTTGTCGATTATTTCAAGATACTCTTCAGGTGTTTTTGCCGCACGGAGCTTTGCGCAGAAATCAGCGTCCATAAGCATTACCATAAGGCGTGAGAGAATTTCGAGATGAAGGTCTCCGTCAATAGGTGCTGCAATCATAAAGAGTATATCTGACGGCATTCCGTCAGGTGCGCCGTAGTCAACTCCGCCGGGAACGGTAATTGAAGCAAGTCCTGGAGTTTTAACGCTGTCGCTTTTAGCATGGGGAACTGCGATGCCTTCGCCTATTGCGGTTGAGCTCTGGCTCTCTCTTGCAAGAATTGCGTCCTTGTAGGTTGCAGAGTCGTTAAGATTGCCTGCGCCTGAGTGCAGCTCAACCATTTTGTCGATTGCTTCGTCCTTTGTTGAAACGGAAGCGTTCAACTCAATAGCGTCGACTTTTAGTAAATCGATGATTCTCATAAGTTTTCCTCCTTAATATATATCAGCTTTTGCTAATATCCAGTAATTCAAATACGCGGTCAATGTCCGCATTCTCAGCAAGCCCTTCCGAAAAGGCTGTTGCGTTTCCGCATGCCGCCCCGAGCCTGAGCGCATGGGAATAATCCTTCTTCTGAATGTAGCCCGCAATAAATCCGCCGACCATACTGTCGCCACAGCCAACGCTATTAACAAGCTTGCCTTCGGCATTTTCTATTTTGAAAACACCGCCGTTTTCATCTATCAGCATTGCGCCGTCCTTTGAGCGGGAAACAAGAACATTTCTTGCGCCCATTTTCTGAAGCTTTCTTGCGTACTTTTCAATTTCTTCATCGGTTTTTGTTTTAACTGAGAATAAATCTCCAAGCTCGTGGTGGTTCGGTTTTACTAAAAACGGCTTATATTTCAGCACGTTTAAAAGCAGGTCGCCCGTTGCATCAACAACAAAATTAACTCCCCTGCCCGAAAGCCTTTTTAATATTCGCTCATATATATCCGCGGGCAATGTGCTCGGAACAGAGCCCGCAAGAACAAGAAAGTCACCGTCTTTGATTTCATCAAGCTTTTCAAAAAGCTCTTTTATTTCATCTTCTGAAATGTC
>DFGL01000023.1 GCA_002371215.1 Ruminococcaceae bacterium UBA3751
GTAACAAGCGGCGTTCGTATCGGTACACCCGCCGCAACTACCCGCGGCCTTAACACAGAGGATTTTGACAGAATTGCAGAATTTATTTATCTTGCAGTTACTGATTTTGAAAACAAAAAGGAATATATTGAAAACGGAGTACGCGAAATCTGCGAAAAATATCCGCTTTACGAATAAAATATGATTAAGTTTGCAGCCGGAATTTTCGGCGCTGTAATGAATTTTATATATCTCTTTTATAAGCGCCGCAAAACGCAAAACAAAATAGTATTCCTCTCCCGTCAGAGCGAAAAACCGTCAACCGATTTCCGTTACCTTATGAATGAGCTGAGGGTGAATTATCCTCAGTATAAGGTTGAGGTGCACTGTAAAATGATACCCGGCGGAATAGGCGGAAAAATCCGCTATATCGGCGAGCTGTTCGTTCAGATGAAGGCAATGTCGGAAGCAAAGGTTGTAGTTCTTGACGGATACTGCATTTTAGCCTCAATGCTGAAGCATAAAGATGAGCTGAAAATAATTCAGCTCTGGCATGCGCTCGGTGCTTTTAAAAAATTCGGCAGGTCAATTCTTGATAAGGAGGGCGGAAGCTCTACCGCCGTTGCCGAAGGCTTTAAAATGCACGAGAATTATTCGCTTATAGCAGCGAGCGGAAGAAAATGCGTTCCCGCTTTTTCAGAGGCGTTCGGTCAGCCGGAAAGCAAGTTCGTACCTATCGGTATACCGCGAATGGATTTTCTTACGGATGAGGACGAAAAGGCGCGCCTTTCAGAGCTGATATTTAAAAAATATCCGCAGCTTGATAACGGAAAAAAGAATATCCTTTACGTCCCTACCTTCCGCGATAAGACGGAGGATACGGCGGAGCTTATAAAAGCAACGGAGGAGCTTATTAACTTCGTTAACTACGATGAGTGTAATCTTATCGTTGACCACCACGTTGTTGATACAAATAAGGAGGAAATATACACCTCCTCGCGTATGAACAGGGAGGAAGGCGAAAGCTTTACGGGAATGGAGTTTATGGCGGTTGCCGACTATGTTGTAACCGATTACAGCTCAATTATCTTTGAGGCTCTCCTGAAGGATTTGCCCGTTTACCTCTATTGCTTTGACAGTGATAAATATATTGATGAAAGAGGCTTTTATATTGATTTCTGGCGCGATTTGCCCGTTCTCTATTCAAAAAACGCAAAGGGAATATGCAATTTTATAGCGCAGGGCGCTAAGGCGGCAGACGAAAAAACAGATGCCTTTAAAGAGGCTTATGTAAATAAACGGTTTGAAAGCATTACCGCTGTATGGGCTGAAATTATTGATGAGCTTATTCAGGGTAAATACGATAACAGATATAATTACAGCAATGAGTAAATTAAAATCACTTGCCTATCCCCATCTGCAGAGAATTAAATATTCAAAGCTTATCGGGATGTTTGAAAAGGCAAAGGCGCTCCCGCTTGAAAAAAATCATATTTTTATGCTGGCTACCTCTAAGGATAAGTTTGGCGGAAACCTAAGGGCTGTTTATGAGTATATTGAAAAAAACGCTCTGCCTTATACGGTTACCGTATGCACTAAGGAAAATATGCCCTCAGAGCGTGAGATAGCCGGGGAGCTTGCGGTTTCCGAGTTTATTATGGTAGACGATTACGAGCCTATGGTATATCCGTTAAAGCTGCGTGAAGGTCAGCATCTTATTCAGGTCTGGCACGCGCTCGGTGCATTCAAAAAGTTCGGCTACGCGAGAAAAACGGCGGAGAAAAATTCGCTTACCCATAAGAATTATACTGAGGCGATTGTATCATCTCCCGAACTTGTCAGCATTTATGCTGAGTCCTTCGGTATTACCGAGGATAAGGTTATCCCCGTAGGCGCTCCGAGAACGGATTTATTCTTTAACGAGGAGTATAAAGCTCAAGCCGCTGAGAGAATATACAGCTGCGCTGAAGAGCTGAGAGGAAAAATGATTGTCCTTTTTGCTCCTACCTTCAGAGGAAACAACGTAAACGACGGCTATTACCCTGCGGAGTATTTCAGCGTTTCGGAACTGATGAGCGCTCTGCCTGAGGATTATGCTTTAATAATAAAGCTTCATCCGTTTATTAGAAATAAAATAGAAATTCCCGAGAAGCTGAAAAACAGAGTTTTTGACTTCAGCGACGAAAGGGAAATAAACGATATACTGCTGATAACCGATGTGCTTATTACCGATTATTCCTCGGTTATATATGAAAATGCGGTTATAGGCGGAGCCTGCGTTCACTATGTGCCCGACCTTGATGAATACACAAAGGACAGAGGCTTTTACTATGATTACAGCGCCTATGTCTGCGGCGAGGTTATTAATGATAAGGCTAAGCTTGCAGAAGCCGTTATTAATGCGAACGCGGATAATGAAAAAATGAATGAATTTAAAAAACGCTTTGTTTCTCTTTGCGACGGTAAGTCGTCAGAGCGTTTTGTAAAAATGATATTGGAGGACAGATAATGTATAAACTGTCAGATAAATTTACAAGTATGAAGCCCTCCGCTGTAAGGGAAATACTCAAGGTAACAAGCCAGCCGGGAATGATTGCCTTTGCGGGCGGTTCACCTGCGGTTTCGGCTTTTCCCTGTGAGGAGGTTAAAAAGCTCAGCGCGGAAATTCTGGAGGAAAATCCCGTTTCAGCTCTCGTTTACGGAGTATCCGAGGGCTATGACCCGCTTAGAAAAACCGTAAAGCAGTGGCTTAAGGAACGCGAAAACGTCGGTACTGACGACGATACCGTTATCATCACCGCAGGCGGCACTCAGGTAATGGATATTGCAACCCGTATTCTTGCGGGAGAGGGCGATACCGTAATCTGCGAGGAACCCTCCTTTATCGGCTCGCTCAACTGCTTCCGTTCCCACGGTTTAAAGCTTGCGGGCGTTCCGATAGACGCTGACGGAATGAATATTGAGGCGCTTGAAAGAGTTATAAAGGAAAACCCGAGCGCTAAATTTATTTATACTATCCCTAATTTCCAGAATCCCGGCGGTACAACGCTTTCCCTTGAAAAAAGAAAGGCGATGTATGAGCTTGCCAAGGAAAACGACCTTGTAATCGTTGAGGATAACCCGTACGGTAATCTCCGCGTTGCAGGCGAGGATGTACCCGCTATAAAGAGTTTTGATACTGAAGGTATAGTTATTTACGCGGGCTCGTTTTCAAAGATTCTCGCGCCCGGTATCCGCGTTGCTTATGCGGTTGTACCGAATAAGATGGCTCCTTCCTTTACAATCGGAAAGCAGGTGAGCGACGTTCATACGGGCGTTCTCAACCAGATGATTGTTTCGCGCTGGTTTGATGAATACGACGTTAACGCTCACATTGAAAATATAAGAAAGATTTACAGGCATAAGCTTGCTCTTATGTGCGACAGCCTTGATAAATACTGCCCCGACATTGAATATGTAAGACCTGAGGGCGGGCTCTTTATCTGGGCAAAGCTGCCCGATAACGTTGATATGCTTACTTATGTAAACCGCCTTCTTGAAAAGAAGGTTGCCGTTGTACCCGGCTCAGCGTTTATGACGGATGACACGGCGCCGTGCAGCTACGTACGCCTTAATTTCTCTACCCCGAGCGATGAAAATATCGTTGAAGGCGTAAAACTTATGGGCGAGGTGCTCAAAACCTTTTAAATCTACTTTTCGGAGAAAAAATATGGAACAGGAACGTAAAAAAAGAAGCTTGTCTTTAATTCAGCCGACTTCAATTCCTACCCTCGGCAATTACCTCGGAGCAATGAGAGGCTGGCCGAGCTTTCAGGAGGATTTTGACACGGTATTCGGAATCGCGGATTTACATTCAATTACCGTACGTCAGGAGCCTGCAAAATTAAGACAGCAGACGACACAGCTTTATGCAATGCTTATGGCGGTTGGGCTTGACCCCGAAAAGGGCATACTCTTTATTCAGTCCCACGTGCCGCAGCATTCTCAGCTCGCGTGGCTTTTGAATTGTTACACTCAGTTTGGCGAGCTTAACAGAATGACTCAGTTTAAGGATAAATCCGCTCAGCACGCCGATAACGTCAATGCAGGACTTTTTACCTATCCCTGCTTAATGGCAGCGGATATCCTGCTTTATCAGGCGGACGTCGTACCCGTAGGCGCTGACCAGAAGCAGCACCTTGAAATCACAAGGGATATTGCCGAGCGTTTTAACGGGGTTTACGGCAATGTGTTTACCGTACCGGAGCCGTATATCCCGAAAGCGGGCGCAAGGGTAATGTCACTGCAGAATCCCACCTCAAAGATGAGCAAGTCAGACCCTAACCCTAAGGGTACGGTTTATCTTACAGACGAGCCGAATGTTATTATGAAAAAGTTCAAGTCGGCGGTAACGGACAGCGAAATGTCCGTTCACTATGCTGAGGGCAAGGACGGAATAAATAATCTTATGACGATTTATTCAGCCGTAACGGGTGACAGCCTTGAAACTATTGAACACGATTTTTCCGGCAAGGGCTACGGCGATTTCAAAAAAGCGGTAGGCGAGGCGGTTGTTGCCGAGATTGAGCCCGTTCAGAAGCGCTATAACGAGCTTCTCAAGGATAAGGCTTACCTTACAGAGTGCTGGACTAACGGCGCCGATATCGCTTCAAGAGTTGCCCAGCGTACGCTCAGCAAGGCTATGAAGAAAATCGGATTTGTTATGAAGTGATGAATTATGAAAATAATACCTCTTCCGAAAAAATATAATGAAAATGAGGGCGTTTACCGTATTGACGGAAAGGTTAAAAGCGAATTTGACCTGCCCCTTATAAGCGAATACATAACGCCTGACAGCAACGCCTCGTTTGAAATACTCAAAGACGGCGCCGTCCCCGAGGAGGGCTACACCCTTTCGGTAACTCCCGAAAGGCTTGTAATCAAAGCCTCAACAAAAACGGGGGCGTATTATGCGCTGCAGAGCGTCAGAAGGCTTTGCGATTTTGATTTGGGCGGCAGAGACGTACCTTGCTGCGAGATTGAGGATGAGCCCCGGTTTAAATGGCGCGGGCTTCACCTTGATGAAAGCCGCCACTTTTTCGGAAAGGATACCGTTAAAGTATATCTTGACAGAATGTTTTCTGAAAAGCTCAACGTTTTTCACTGGCATTTAACCGATGACGCGGGCTGGCGTATTGAAATTAAAAAATACCCGCTCTTAACAGAAATCGGCTCAAAGCGTAAGTACAGCCAGATTGGCGGCTGGGAGAGCCTTAAATGCGATAACAAGGAGCATTCGGGTTTTTACACTCAGGAGGATATAAGAGAGCTTGTCAGCTATGCGAAGGAGAGGGGAATAACCGTTGTTCCCGAAATCGATTTTCCTGCCCACTGCGCTTCTGCAATGGCGGCTTATCCCGAGCTTGCCTGCTTCCCGAAAGAAACCGAAGTACCCGGCTATTTCGGCGGGCTTATTCCGCAAATGAAATACGGAAATTTCCGTTGGAACAGAACGCTTTGCTGCGGCAAGGACAGTACTTTCGATTTCGTTTTCGGAGTTCTCAGCGAGGTTTGCGAGCTCTTTGATTCAAAATATATCCATGTCGGCGGCGACGAGGCTCCGCTTACGGAATGGAAAAAATGCCCGCTTTGTCAGGGCGTTATGAAGAATAATAATCTCAGAGATGAAACCGAGCTTCAGGGCTGGTTTGAGAATAAGGTAATAGCCTTTCTTAAAGAAAAAGGGAAAACCGTCATCGGCTGGAACGAGGTTATCAATAGCCAAAACCTCGATAATGACGGCAATTCGGTAGTTATTCAGTACTGGACTCCGAAGCGCGATAAAACTGCCGAGAAATATGCAAACGGCGGCGGTGCGATGATTCTTTCCAATCATCAGTCCTTCTACTTTGATATGCCGTATGCTATGTATCCGCTGAGCAGTACGTATAATTATAACCCGTCCGATTACGGAATCACCTCTGCCGATAGGGAGAATATCCTCGGCGTTGAGGGCGAAGTGTGGACGGAGTGGATTGAGGACAGGGATAAACTTGATTTAAACACCGTTCCGCGTATACAGGCACTTTCTGAGGTTGCATGGAGCCCAGAGGGAAAACGGGATTTTTCCGATTTTAAAAAGAGGCTTGATATGATTAAACCCGTTTTGAAAAATCAGGGTATAAATTTTGCTGAGGACGAAATTGCTAATGCAGAGAATAAATCCGAAGCGCGTAAAACAGTTAAACTTTTCCGCCGCGGTAATCCGTATTATGAGGTGGAATTAAATAGAAAAATAAAGGCTAAAGGAGACAAATGAAATGAAATTCAATGAATTTCCAAAAGCTGTAATCAAGGAAAACGTTGATTACACAGTAAAAGAGATTACAAACGTTATTAAAAGGTACGGTCCTCGTGAATCGGGTAACGAAAATTGCTACGCTACTCAGAAGCACATTAAAAAGGAAATGGATACCTTCTGCGATGAAACAGGGTTTGAGAGCTACAAAATGGCGCCCAAGGCGTTTTTACACTTTACAAAAACAGTAGCAATCTCTATTATGGCTGCAGTGTTTATCTGCCTGCTTCTCGTTTATCTTAACGTATTCAGCCGTATCGGAGGCAACGATTTCTTCCTTGCTCACTGTATCGTTGGCGGTTTTGTGTGCTGCGGACTTCTTATTACAATGTTTGAATTCCTTTTCTATAAGCAGTTTTGCGACGTGTTCTATAAGAAAATAGAAGGCCGTAATTTCTATGCAAAGCGCGCTCCCAAAGGCGAGGTTAAAAGAAGAATAGTTATTTCGGGTCACTGTGATTCAGCTTACGAATGGCGTACAAACTATTATTCAAAGCATTTACACATCAAGAGCCTTACGGGAATTGCTCTCGGCTGTACAATCGGCACAGCGTTTATTTCCTTTATCATTGCGATTATTGCTATTATTGCAAACTTCGTTGATATGGGCGCTTTCGGCGACTTTATGATTAATTACAGCTATTATTTTCACTGCGTAACGGCGCTTGCAATGATTCCGCTTTTGTTCTTCGTTGATTTCAAAACCATTTCTCCGGGCGCTAACGATAACCTTACGGGTACTTATGCTGCTGTCTGCGCAATCCGCATGCTCGATATGGCAGGCGTTGAATTTGAAAACACCGAGGTTGTAGCTATGATTACCGACGGCGAGGAAGCAGGACTTCGCGGCTGTAAGCAGTGGGCTAAGGACCATAAGGACGAATATGTAAATTCAGGCGTTGAAACCGCAGTTCTCTGCGTTGATACTCTTACGGACCTTGATTACCTCAATGTTTACAGCAGAGATATGACGGGTACCGTTAAGCACGATAAGGCTTTCAGTCAGCTTGTTATGGACGCAGCCAAGGAATCAGGTCACGATGACCTTAAGTTTGCAAACGTATTTTTCGGCTCATCAGACGCAGCAGCGCTTACTCAGGGCGGAATTACCGCAACCTGTCTTGCAGCTATGGACCCGACTCCCGCTGATTACTATCATAACAGACGCGATAACTATGACCGCCTTGTTCCCGAGGCAATTCAGGCAGGCTTTGAGATTGTTCTTTCAACTATCTTCAAGTTTGATGAAGAGGGCCTTTCAAAGTAAATAATAAAAAGATAACGGGCAGTTCATCTGAACTGCCCGTTTTAATATTGTTATTTTACTTTACTTTAACCTTTTTTGTTTTAGACCAGTTACCGTAAATCTTCTTTCCGCTTACAATCTTATATCCGCGAACGCGTACGTAATAGGTCTTTTTCTTCTTAAGCTTTGAAACAACCGTTGAGCTTGCGTTTGAATCTGCAACCGTAACGCTCTTTTTGCTCTTCTTGAACTTCTTATCGCGGGCGTACATTACCTGGTAACCGCTTATATCGCTGAGCTTTTTCCATTTAGCCGTAAACTTCTTTTTGCCCTTTTTAACCTTCTTGAGCTTAGCTGTTTTAGGTTTAATTGTAAAGCTTCTTGAAATTGAGCCCGTATAGTAACCGATGCCCTTGATGGTTACCGTTGCATAGCCTGAGTATACGTTATTGCGGTATGAAAGCTCAAAGTCCTTGTTGAGCTTAAGGATTGTACCATTGTATTTTACGGTAGGTACGGGTTTGATTTCTTTTCCGTTATAATAAGTCTGAACGGGTATTGCGCTTACAGTAAAGTAATCGGCAATATCGCAAACCTTAAAGGTCTTGCTTGCTGTTCCCGTGTAGTTGCCCTTGCCTGTAACGGTAAGAGTAGCCGTTCCTGCTTTTGTATTGTTTTTATAGGATACGGTGTAGTCCCTGTCCTTTCTGAGCCTTGTGCCGTTATAATAAACTAAAGGAGATGGCTCAGCCGCTCTTGTTTTTGTGCTTAAGTTCTGGTCTTTAATATCGTCTATTTCCACCTTGCCCGTAACGTTAAGCGGAGTAATCTTGAATTTAACCTCTCTCGTGGAGCCGCTAAAATCATTTCTGCCCGTAATAGTAATAACGGCGGTTCCGACTTCGATGTTATCAGCATATTTAACGCTGTACTGGCTGCTGTCAATGCTTGAGCCGTTAACGTAAATAGCAATGTCGTCAAACGTGATTTTGCTTCCTGTGTAAGCAGCGCTTTCCGGAACGCCCTTAACCTCAACGTTATCTCCGTTCAGATTATTGCGAACGTAAATAGTAAACGTTTTGCTTACGCTTTTGCTCTTAGAGGAGAAAACGATTTTTGTGCTTGTATCACCGTATTTTAAACCTTTGATAGTATAGGTGATTCCTTCGCCGTCAGCAGAAGTCTTCTGGGAAACGCTGATATATTCCTCGCCCGAGGTTATTGTATAAATCGGAGGGTCAGCCTTCTTATCGTTATCTGTAGTAGAGGTTTTAACCGTAACGCTGATTTTATCGTTTATTCCAAGGTAGGTTGTGCCTGAAAGCGATTTATTTGTAGCGTCATTATTAACGGTAATTGAATTTGCGGTCTTAATTGTTTCAATAGTGATTGCATCTGTTGCGTCGCCGCTTGTAATATTATTTGCGTTAAGAGTTGCAACGCAGCTTACAGAGTATGCTCCGAGCTTAAGCGGAGTGATTTCATACTGATTTGCCGTATTCTTTTTGTAAGTAATTAAATCTTCTTCAACAGCCTCGTCAAGCGATAAGCCTACTCCGCCGTCGTAGCTGATGTTCCATACAAGTACGTCGTTACACTCGCCCTTAGAGGACTTAGCTTCGGCGTCAATAACAAAGTATTTGTATTTGCTTGTAAAGAAGTCTTTGTAAGTTTTTCCGCTCGAGGTTGAAGTGGTGCTTTCGGTTTTGTCCGCGTTGTATGCCTTTGCTGTAAGAGTTACGCTTTCAGCTCTTACTGCCGGAACAACGGTAATTGATACTGCTTTTTCAATTCCCGAATCAGCTCTTGCACTGATTACTACTGGAGTATCTGAAGCCTTTTTAGCCGTGATTTCGCCCGTTTTGCTGTTGATACTGAGTACTTCGGCGTTATCCGAATACCAGTACAGCTCGTCGTCCGCATCGGTGTTTCTTGTTGCTGCCATTTTTTCTGTATGGCCTGCGGGGACGGTAAATCCTCCATCCTCTTTGCCTATGTTTAAATTGGTAGTACCTTTTTTAACGGTTACATTGACTGTTGCATAGGCTTTTGCATTATCCGTGCTCCTTACCCAGATTGTAGTTGTTCCTTTGCCCTTTGCTTCAACTTTTCCGTTTGCGTCAACCGTTGCAACCTTTGTGTTATCAGATTCAAAATAAATGCTGTCGCCCGTTGTGTTATCAATAGTCGGGTCGCAAACGATGCTGTTATCAAGGGGTAATGTTCTCTTACTCTCATCGGAGGTTCCCGAATAAAGCGTTGCTTCGGTAAGCGGTAAGCTTGTACGGTTACCCTCTTCGTCAAGCCTGTAAAGCGTTATGCTGTTTATAGGGTTAGCTTTGAGAACGGTAACTGTAATTACCTTTTCGGGGAGCTCTCTTTTCAGCATTCCGTTGTCTTTTGAGATGTTCTTGCAGTGAAGATAATACGTACCCTGGTCGGCAACGTTTAAAGTACAGGTCGTTCCGTCCGTTGTGCAGTATTCAGCAGGGGTTGCCTCTCCGTTTGAGTTAACAAGCGTAAAGCGCATATCGTCGTTAACGCCCTTTGTATTAAAAACGGTTGTAAGCGTTTCAGGCTTGCCCTGAACTATTGCCATAGCGCCTGATTCTGCAACGTTAATACCGTTTGATTTAGCGTTGAGTTTATAATCATCCTCCTCGGGAACGCAAACCTGAACGTTGCAGTTTTTAGAGGTTGAGCCGCTGAAGGTGGAAATAGTTAACTGATATTTTCCCGCATTTATATTATGCGGCGCGAATATTTTAAAGCTGTTGGTTCCGTTTTGCTGCTTTTCAAAAGGCTTGCTTGCGTTAATTGAAATCTTTTCCGCGTTAAACAAATCGTCGTTTTCAGCGGGAGCAAAGTTGCTTACCGTAAGATTGAAATATTTTGAACTATCAGCTTCGCTTGATTTTCTGTCAACATAAATAGTGTTGTTTGTAGCGCTGTAATAGGAGTAGTCTGTCTGCTCAGAGGTGAAATCAAATGAGGTTATAGGCTGCTTTGATGTAATGCTTATCGTCTTTGAGCTTGAACCGTATTTTGCGGTAACGTCAAACTTGGTACCTGCGGCGGGCATAGTAATTCTTGCGCTCTGCCTTACCGTATATGTCGTTCCGTCGCTGTTTTCGGTTATGCTTTTGTTTCCGCTTGTCTGAAGCGAGGAAACGGTCGGACTGCTCCAGACGAACTCCGTAGCCGCCTCAGCGTCGCTCTTGCTTGCGTTTTTGATTTCCGCAGTAAGGGTATATGATTGTTCCGCATAAAGATAGTCAATACCCTGAGCCGTAGTAATTGAAATGTCGTACTCTGCCGCGGAAGCCGTAACGGGAACTGAAAGCATCATCAGAACCGAAAGTAAAACCGCGGTGAATTTCTTAGTCAGTTTCATAAAAGTTACTCCTTTTTATATTAATTCATAATATATTATATCAAATTTAAAACCATTTTTCAATATAAAATAGCAGGCAGGGCATAAGCCCTGCCTGAAAATGTATTAAGTCTATGATTTAAGAGTAATTCCGATGTTTTCAAGGTTTGCGATAATTTTGTCCGTAACCTCCTGAACTTCCTCTCTTGTAAGAGTCTTTTCGGGATGGGAGAAAGCAATTCGCGTTGTAATTGATTTTTCTTTTTTCTCCTCATCCTCGTAAATATCGGTTACCTCAACGCCTTTGATAAGGCTTGAGTGAGCGTTTTCAATCGCCTTTGCGATAGGAGCAAATTTGTCCGTAATAAAGGAAAGGTCAATTTCTATTCCGGGGAATTTGCTCGGCTCTTCATATGCTATGGAAGCGTTTTCAATTGAAGCGAGCGCCTCAATATCAATCTCAGCATATATAATGGCTGCCTTTTTATCTATCTTTTTAGCAACAGTCGGGTGAGCGATACCCATTTCGCCGATAACCTTGCCGTCGCAGATAATTGAATTAAGGTTTCTCGGGTGCTGGTAGGAATGCTCCGCCTCCTTAGCCTCAAAGGTAAGCGGCTTGTGCTTGAGGTCGTCTGCAATAACGTTAACAATATCCCTGAGCTCAAAGTACAGCATCGGAAGCGGCTTGAGCTTTGAATAAAGCGTTATGCCGAGCATTTTCTTTTCTGTACAGAGGTTGTTTTCGTCAATGCCCGTAACTACTCTTCCGATTTCAAAAATACCGAAGTCGCCCGAATAGCCGACGTTCGATTTAACCTGGCAGAGCTGAGTGGGAATCATTGAGGAACGTATGGTTTCAATGTTCGGGTTGCTCGCGTTTGCAAGCTTGATAACTCCCTCGGGCTCAATGCCGATTGCCTTGAGCTCGTCGTAGTAATTCCAGACGTAGGAATGTAATTCGTGGAGTGAATAACGCTTAACAAGGATGTCCTTAATCTTGTCCTCGTCCGTCTTTTCGGTAGTGGGACGAACGGGATAAAGCGGCGAACGCGTTGTGTGAACGTCAAAGTTATCATAGCCGTAAATACGGGTGATTTCCTCAATAATATCCGCCTTCATTGTAACGTCCTTCGTAGCTCTCCAGCTCGGTACGGTAACGCTGAAACAGTCATTGCTCTCGCTTGCAGAGAAGCCGAGAGAATTAAGCGTGCTTATAATTGTGCCGTTATCAATTTCAATGCCTGTGTATTTATCAACGAACGCCTTGTCAAAATCAATCTTGATTTCGGGATAGTGATAAGCGTATTCGTCTGTGAGCGCGGATACAACCTTAACCTCGCTGTCAGCATCCTGAAGGAGTTTGATAAAGCGGGCAATCGCCTTATCGCAAAGCTCGGGGTCAAGGCTCTTTTCGTAGCGCATTGATGCGTCCGTTCTGTGGGAAAGGCGAACGGTTGACTTGCGGATTGAAGCCGCGTCGAAGGTTGCGCTTTCAAGGGTAAGCGTTGTCGTGTCCTCAACGATTTCCGAATCAAGACCGCCCATAATACCTGCGATTGCAACGGGTGTTTCGTCGTTACAAATCATAAGGGTATCTGTATCAATATCTCTTTCAACCTCGTCGAGAGTTGTGAATTTGAACGGCTTATCAAAGCGCTTGATTCTTATTTTTCCTACCTTGCGGCTGTCAAAAGCGTGCATCGGCTGACCGATTTCAAGCATAAGATAGTTTGTAAGGTCGGCAAGGAAGTTTATAGCCCTCATTCCGCAGTAGAAAAGGCGGATTCTCATATTAACGGGGGATACGCTCCTGTTGATATTTTCAACCTGCATACAGGAATACCTCTGGCAGAGCGGGTCAAGGATTTTCATATCAACCTTCGGGAGTTCATCGTAAACGGAGGTATCAATCATCTCAAGCGGCTTAAGCTCTCTGCCCGCAAGCGCTGCAAATTCCCTTGCAATACCGTAATGTCCCCAGAGGTCGGGGCGGTTTGTGAGAGATTTGTTATCAACCTCGAAAACTATATCGTCAATCTCGTAAATATCCTTTAAATCGGTACCGTTTTTAACGTCGTCGGTGATTTCCATAATTCCGCTGTTATCGTCGGAAATACCGATTTCCTTTTCGCTGCAGCACATTCCACAGCTCATATATCCTGCAAGCGGACGCGGAGCAATTTCAATTTCACCGATTTTTGCGCCAACCTTTGCAAAGGCGGTTTTCATACCTACCCTTACGTTTGGCGCGCCGCAAACAACGTCGGTAAGCTCGCTTTCGCCTGCGTCAACCTTTAAAAGGTGAAGCTTCTTGCTGTCGGGATGCGGCTCAACGGATTTGATTTCGGCAACAACGATGCCTGAAATATCGCTTCCCTTGAAGAAAATGTCGTTTTCAACCTCTGCCGTTGAGAGTGAAAACTTATTGATAAGCTCTAATTTGTCCAGACCGTTTAAATCAACAAAGTCAGAAATCCAGTTCATAGATAAAAACATATTAATTCACTCTCCTTTCTTATTCCTCGTCGTCGGTAAACTGGCTCATAACCTTAAGGCTTCCGCTGTTAAGGTCACGGATATCGCTGATACCGTATTTCATCATAACAAGTCTTGTAAGTCCTAAGCCAAAGGCAAAGCCCGTGTATTCATCGGGGTCAATTCCGCCCATACGAAGCACTTCGGGATGAATCATACCGCAGGGGCAAAGTTCAAGCCAGCCGCTGTGCTTACAGGAGGAACAGCCCTCACCGCCGCAGATAAGGCAGCTTATATCAAGCTCAAAGCCGGGTTCAACGAAGGGGAAGAAGCCCGGGCGGAGGCGAACCTTTATATCTCTTTGGAATACTTCTGAAAGCATCGTTTTCATAAAGTAAATAAGGTTGGAAATTGAAATATCCTTGTCCACCATCATACCCTCCATCTGGAAGA
>DFGL01000033.1 GCA_002371215.1 Ruminococcaceae bacterium UBA3751
TGACCTTCTTTATGACGGGCGCCCCCCCAAAGCTGAGTGCTTTTTGTTACCATTTATACGGTCCGTGGGGGGTTGAATTAAATTTATCAATTACAATCTGATAGCGCTCGTAGGCTCTGTTTATGCTGTCCTCCCACGAGATATAAATATCGTTTTGCGCCTGAGTTCCGACCCTGCCGATAAGGTCCTTGTTATCGATAATTCTGTGCACGGTTTCGGCTATGCTGTGGGCGGATTCAAAGCAGATAAAGCCCGTCTCTCCGTCAATAATTCCCTCTGCCGCACAGGAATCCTTAACAAGAATTGACGGCGTTGCAGAGGCTGCCGCTTCGCGTACAACGAGCCCGTTTGTATCAAACAGCGAGGGGAAAATCAGTAAATCCGCTGCGGAATAATAAAGCTGAAGCTCGCGCCTGTTATCAATCATTCCCGTAAATATAACCTTGTCATCAAGGTTAATTATATTGCAGTACTTTCTTATTGCCTTTTCGTCCGGTCCTATTCCAAGGAAAAGCATTCTGAAATCGCGTTCTCTGTCCTTTAAAAGCCTCATAGCGTCAAGGATTAAGCGGATATTTTTGTACCACATAAGCCTTCCTACGAAAATGAAAACGGGAATGCCCTCGGGGATATTATGCTTTCTTCTGATTATAGCCTTTTCGCTGTCGCTTACGGTAACCTTGGGTAAGTCGCAGCCGTTGGGCATAACGACGTAATCGCCGTCATATCCCATAATTCTTAAAGAATCCGCCGTGCCCTTGCTCGTTACCCAAACCTCGTCGGCGCATTTTATATCCTTGCCTATCATAGTATACGCCTTTTGTCTTATCGCAAGCGATTTAACCCTGGCGTCAATATCGTATTCAAACTTTGTGTGATAGGTGAGGATAGTTGGTATACGCTTAATGCGGTTAATTCTTCTGTAAAAATAGCTCGTTGCAACGGGGCAATGGGAATGAAGAATATCAAAATTCATATTGATAATATCCTCGGCAAACTCCTTTTTAAAAGGCCAGCCTACGGGATAGCCTTCGCCGAAGGTAAAAAGGCTTTTATATCTGTAAACCTCAAAGGGGAAAAGATAGTCCTTTTTGTTCGGGTTTTCGGGAGTGATAACCACAGCCTCGCCGAGCTCTTTGTTGATATATTCAGCGTAGTATTTAATAACGGTGTTAACTCCGTCAATGGTGGGGAGAAAGGCGTCGTTGCCCAAGCCTACCTTAAGACCTTTGTTCATAATACTTCCTCCGTATTTTGGTATTGTAATTATATCATATATCAAAAGCAAAGTAAAATTAAATTATTATAAATAATTCCTTGATAAACTATGAATAATATTATATAATTATTCTGTATAGTTATATCCAAAGGGAAATCGGAGGTGGATATATGTCGGAGCAGTATTTTGTAACGCTTGACGATATTATCAAAAATCATTCGCTTGAGGTAGTTTATATTCCGAAAGCGGCTGAGGAAATAAAAATCATAACCAACGAGGTCAACCGCCCGGGTATAGTTTTAACGGGTTACACGGATTATTTTGACCCGCTGAGAATTCAGATTTTAGGCTGGACGGAGCTCGGATTTTTACAGAATATGTCAAGCTCGAAAAGGAGCGAGGCGCTCGGCTACTGGCTCGGCTTACACCCCGCGGCAGCAGTTGTAACCAGAGGGCTTGAAATCCCCGAGTATTTTATAAAAGCGTGCGAGGCGTATGAGGTACCGCTTCTCAGAACGGATGATGAGACCTCTCCGTTTATGTCCGCGCTTATCGGCTATCTCAACAGAGAGCTCGCTCCGCGTATTACCCGCCACGGCGTTCTTGTTGAGGTTTACGGCGAGGGCGTTCTGATTGTAGGCGAAAGCGGCGCAGGTAAAAGCGAAACCGCCGTTGAACTTATCAAGCGCGGTCACCGTCTTATTGCAGACGACGCTGTTGAAATCCGTAAGGTATCGGATACTATTCTTGAGGGCTCGTCCCCGAGTAACATCCGCCACTTTATTGAGCTGCGCGGCATAGGCGTTATCAATGCCCGCCGTATTTTCGGTATGGGCGCGGTTAAGCCTATTGAGAGAATCAATATGGTAATTCAGCTTGAGGAGTGGGACGCTACCAAAGCTTATGACCGCCTCGGTCTTGATAATGAATACGCAAAAATACTCGACGTTAAGGTTCCTATAATTACCGTTCCCGTTACCCCGGGACGTAACCTTGCAATCATTGTTGAAACCGCGGCTATGAACAACCGTCAGAAAAAGATGGGCTACAGCGGCGCAAGGGAGCTTATGGAATGCCTCGGTATGGAGGATATAAAGCCAACCGATAAAGAGGTTGAAATCTGGCAGAGTTAATAATTTTAAGGAGATATATTTATGTACACGATAGGAATTGATTTAGGCGGAACAAATATTGTTGCCGCAGTTGTTGATGAAAATTATAAAATTATTGAAAAGGCTAAAACGCCTACGGCTATGCCGAGAAAGCCCGAGGAAATTTTTGACGATATTGCAAAGGTTTCCAAAGAGGCGGTTGAAAAATCGGGAATTACAATGAGTGATATAAGCTCAATAGGTTTAGGTACTCCCGGTACCGTAAATAACGGAATTATTGAGTATGCAAACAACCTCGGTTTTGACCATATTCCCGCTTCGGATATGCTAAAGGAACGCCTTGGAGATATTCCCGTATATATTGAAAACGACGCTAACTGCGCCGCTCTCGGTGAAGCATATGCGGGCTGCGGTAACGGGAGTAAAAACTTTATTGCCGTAACTCTCGGAACAGGCGTCGGCTCGGGAATAATCATTGACGGAAAGATTGTTTCGGGCATTAACCACGCGGGCGGAGAATGCGGACATATGGTAATCGTTGTTGACGGTAAGCCCTGTACCTGCGGACGACGCGGATGCTGGGAGGCTTACGCTTCCGCAACTGCGCTTATTAATCAGACTAAAGAGGCTATGGAAAAGCACCCCGACAGCATTATGCACGAGCTCGCGAAGGAAGAGGGCGCCGTTACGGGAAGAACCGCTTTTGACGCTATGAGAAGAAAGGACGCAGTCGGCGTTCAGGTTGTTGACGCGTACATAAAATACGTTGCAGCGGGCGTAACAAACCTCGTTAACGCCTTCCAGCCTGAAATTCTCTGCATCGGCGGCGGTATCTGCAACGAGGGCGAAACCCTGTTAAGACCGCTCAGACGTTACGTTGAAGCTGAAAGATACAGCATTTATTCTGACGTACAGACGGAAATAGTTAAGGCTGAGCTCGGAAACGACGCGGGTATTATCGGCGCGGCTATTCTCTATACAGCACAATAATTTTAACTAAGGTGAAATAACAGCTTGAAGAATTTAATTGATTATTTAAACGAAAAAAATATAAAATTTACCGAAAACGAGCCGATGGCAAAGCACACAACCTTTAAAATCGGCGGTGCGGCGCGTCTTATGGCGTTTCCGAAAAGTGCAGATGAAATTGCTCTTATTGTCAGGGAATGTAACGCCGAGGGCATAAGATATATGGTTGTAGGCAACGGCTCTAACCTTCTTGTAAGCGATGACGGAATTGACGCCTGCGTTATCCTTCTCGGAAAGGATTTTGAGGAGATTAAGCTCATTGATGAAACAACCGTTTTTGCAAGCGCGGGCGCTCAGCTTATAAAGGTTTGTACCTTTGCGCTTGAAAACGGGCTCAGCGGGCTTGAGTTTGCCTACGGTATTCCCGGCTCCTGCGGCGGCGCTGCGTTTATGAACGCGGGCGCTTACGGCGGCGAGATGAAGGACGTTCTGTACCGTTGCGACCATATTGATAAAAACGGCAATTCCGGTTTTCTTGAGGGCGATGAGCTTGCGCTTTCCTACCGCCATTCAGCGTACTACGATAACGGCTGTATAGTTACAGGGCTTTATCTAAAACTGAAAAAGGGCGATAAGGAGGAAATCAAGGCTAAAATGCAGGACTTAATCGGCAGGCGCCACGATAAGCAGCCGCTTGAATATCCTTCAGCAGGCTCAACCTTTAAACGCCCCGAGGGCTATTTTGCTGGAGCGCTTATTGAAGAGTGCGGGCTAAAGGGTGCTTCTGTAGGCGGAGCGCAGGTGAGCGAAAAGCACGCGGGTTTTGTAATTAATACAGGCGGCGCAACCTGCAGCGACGTTCTTGCGCTTTGCAAAAAGGTATCGGATAAAGTATATGACGAAAAGGGCGTCAGGCTTGAAATGGAAATAAGAGTAACAAAATAAATTAAAGCAGGACAGGTAAAATGAAAGAATTAGTATTGTTAACGGGCGTTTCGGGCGCGGGTAAATCCACGGCTATGGGCTTTATGGAGGATATAGGCTATTACTGTATTGATAATATGCCCGCGGAGCTTATTCCCGAATTTATCAACCTAATGGAAAAATCGGACGCGTATTCAAAAATCGCAATCGTAGCAGATGTTCGTTCAAAGGGCGTTTTTGAGGCGTTTCGCTCCGCTGTTAAGGATTTGAAAAAAAGCGATTATATCGTTAAGGTTATCTATCTCGATATAAAAACTCCCGAGGCGCTTAAAAGATATAAGCTCACTCGCAGAAAGCACCCCTTTGCGGATAAATTTTCAGGCGCTATCGGCGAGGCTATTAACTATGAAAAAAAGGTGCTCCAGCCGATTTTGCAAAATGCGGACTTTGTTATTGACACAACGGATTTAAACTCTCCCGAGCTCAGAAAAAGGCTTACCCAAATTCTTCTCGGCGACGATAAGGCGGTTATGAATATCCACGTTATGTCGTTCGGCTTCAAGCACGGTATCCCGACAGACGCGGATTTTGTTCTTGACGTAAGATGCCTTCCGAATCCCTTCTGGGTTGAGGAACTTCGTTCAAAGACGGGACTCGATAAAGAGGTGAGCTCATACGTTTTCGGCTTTGATGAGGCGAACGAGCTTCTTAAAAGGCTCCAAAATCTGCTCGATTACCTTGTTCCGCTCTATATTAAAGAGGGTAAAAGCCAGCTTGTAATAGCTATAGGCTGTACGGGCGGCAACCACAGAAGCGTCGCCTTTGCCGAATCCCTCAGGGAGCATTTTGAAAAATCATGGGACAATGTAACGGTAAATCACAGGGATATAGAGAGAAGATAATGTCATTTTCGTACGATGTAAAAAATGAACTGATAAAAACTGAATTAGAAAAAAACTGCTGTAAAAAGAGCCTTTTATACGGTATGGCGCTTTTTTCAAAGTCATTTTCTTATGAGGGCGTTTCGTTTCAGTCTGAAAACGAGGCGTCCGCTCGGCTTTTTAAAACGCTTATGGCGCAGCTTTGTAATATAAAGTGTAACATTAAGACTTCGCCCTCCGGTAAAAGCTTTACGGTTAATATTGAAAGCGAAGCGGCGTGTTCAAAAATTATGGCGTTTTTCGGGCATACTCAGCATGAAACAAGCCTTAAAATCAACTATTCAAACTTTGCCTGCAACGATTGCCATAACGCCTTTCTTGCGGGGGTATTTCTCGCCTGCGGCTCGGTTTCCTCGCCCGAAAAGGATTACCACCTTGAATTTACGGTTGCTTTTTATAACCTTTCAAAGAGCCTTTATACCTTCGTTCAGGAGCTTGAGCTTGAACCTAAAATGACCAAGAGAAGCGGTTATAACATTATCTATTTCAAGGATAGCGAGGCTATTGAGGACTGCCTTTATATTATGGGAGCCTCCCAGTCTATGTTTGATATGATGAATATTAAAATCCTTAAGGAGATAAGAAATTCGGCAAACCGCCGCGCAAACTGCGAAACGGCTAATATTGAAAAAACGGTTAACGCCGCCTCTCCCCAGCTTGAGGCGATAATTAAAATAAAAAAGAAAAAGGGGCTTTCCTCTCTTTCTCCGTCGCTTCGCGAAATGGCGGAAAAAAGGCTTGAAAACCCCGATATGTCGCTGTCTGAACTCGGGGAGCTCTTTGACCCTCCGCTTTCTCGCAGCGGCGCAAATCACAGATTGAAAAGGATTGTTGAAATTGCAAAGGAACTGTAAAAAACTATCATCATTTATTCTTGCGCTTATTCTTGTAATAAGCGTTTTTGCTCTGCCTTTCGGCGCCTTTGCCGCAAACTATACCGAAACCGTTGAGGCGTTTTCGTATAACGGCTATGAGATTCCCGCCTTTGACGGAGATTTGTACGAGGAAATTAACGGCAACGTGCCAAAGTTTACTTCCTCTGAACTCAATCAGACTATTGAGGAGCATTACGGCGAACTTGACGGGCTGAAAAGAGTTACAAAGTGCTGGGCAAATATTGACCAAAGTCTTATGCCTGCAGAAGGTGAAAAAAGAGGCGAGATAGGTACTGTTAAGCCTACGGGCTTTAAACAGAATAAATATGAATTTGTAAGCGGAAAGTATCTCTATAACCGCAGCCATTTAATCGGCTGGCAGCTGACGGGAGAGAACGCTAACGAAAAGAATCTTATGACGGGAACGCGTACCTTCAACGCCGTTGGTATGCTTAAATTTGAAAACGAGGTTGCCTCGTATATAAATGAGGACAGCGAAAACAACGTCCTTTATCGCGTTACGCCCGTATTTCAGGGCGATAACCTTCTCGCAAGCGGCGTAATTATGGAGGCTGAGTCTGTTGATGACCTCGGCAAAAGCGTAAGCTTCTGCGTCTTTGTTTACAATGTTGAAAACGGCGTTGCTATTGATTACGCAACGGGCGAGAATATTGAAAGCGGAGCAGAGGTACCTAAGACGGACCTTTCCTACTCCAAGGTATGGCTCAAGGGGCTTAACTTTACGTACACAGGCAAGGAAATCAAGCCGCTTGAATACGTTGAATGTAAAGGCGTAAGACTGACCGAGGGTACGGATTACACGGTAAGCTATTCAGATAACGTAAACGCAGGTACTGCAACGGTTACCGTAACGGGAATTAATTCCTATACGGGAAGCGCAACCAAATCCTTCAACATATATAATCCAAAGCCTAAAAAAACGGTGATTAATAAGCTTAAAGCAAAGAAAAAGGCGTTTACCGTTAAGTGGAAAAAGGTAAGCGGTATTTCGGGCTATCAGATTCAGTACTCAACGAATAAAAAATTCAAAAAGGCTAAAACCGTAACGGTAAACAGCACTAAAGCAAAGACTAAAACAGTTAAGAAAAAGATTAAGTCTAAGAAAAAATACTTCGTCCGTATAAGGACTTATAAAACAGTAAACAGGAAAAAATTCTATTCGGATTGGTCAAGGTATAAGAGCGTAAAGGTAAAATAACTATGTTCACTCATCTCCATTTGCACACACAGTTCAGCCTGCTGGACGGCGCCTGCCGTCTCGGCAATCTTGTTGCGCGCGCAAAGGAGCTTGGAATGACCTCTCTTGCCATTACCGACCACGGCAATATGTACGGCGCCGTTGATTTTTACCGCGAATGTAAAAAAGAGGGTATAAAGCCGATAATCGGGTGCGAGGTTTACGTAGCGCCGCGTACCCGTTTTGATAAGGATAAGGTACAGGACAAGCAGTATAACCACCTTATCCTCCTTGTCAAGAATAAAACCGGCTATCAGAATTTGATAAAAATGGTATCGCTCGCATATACCGAGGGCTTTTACTTTAAGCCGAGAATTGACCGCGATTTGCTTGAAAAGCACAGCGAGGGTTTAATCTGTCTTTCCGCCTGTCTTGCGGGTGAAATACCTCAGCTTCTGCTTCAGCGCGATTACGAGGGCGCAAAGCGTGAGGCGCTCTGGTATTCCTCCGTTTTCGGCGAGGGCAATTATTTTCTTGAGCTGCAGAACCACGGCATTGACGAGCAGAAAATCGTTCTTGACGGGCTGAAGCGAATTCACGATGAAACGGGGCTTCCGCTCGTTGCTACCAACGACGTTCACTACGTTGAAAAAGAGGACGCGGATATTCAGCAGGTTTTAATATGTATTGCAACAAATAAAACTCTCGGCGAGGATACGGGGCTTGAATTCCACAGCAAGAATTTTTACCTTAAATCCGAAACGGAAATGAGGGAGATTTTCTCCGACGTACCCGAGGCGATAGATAATACTCAGCTGATTGCCGAAAAATGTAATTTTGATTTTGAATTCGGCAACACAAAGCTCCCGTATTTTGAAACGCCCGATAATCAGGACCATTTTGAATATTTCAGAAAGCTCTGCTATAAAGGGCTTTATAAGCGCTATGGGCGGGACGTCCCGCAGGATTATATCAACCGCCTTGAGTATGAGCTCGAAACTGTTAACACTATGGGCTATACGGATTATTACCTTATTGTTCAGGATTTCGTACGTTTTGCAAAGTCAAAGGGTATTCCCGTTGGCCCCGGAAGAGGCTCGGGAGCAGGCTCGCTCGCGGCGTACTGTGTAGGAATAACCAACCTTGACCCTATGAAATACGACCTTATTTTTGAAAGGTTTTTAAATCCCGAGCGCGTTTCAATGCCTGACTTTGATATTGACTTCTGCTACGAAAGACGGCAGGAGGTTATAGACTACGTAACCGAAAAATACGGCGCTGACCACGTTGCCCAGATTGTTACCTTCGGAACGCTTCAGACCCGCGCCGCTATCCGTGACGTAGGGCGTACTATGGGTATGCCTTATGCCGCTGTCGACGCGGTTGCAAAGCTTGTTCCGAACGATTTTAAAATAACCATTGATAAAGCGGTTGAAAAGAGCAGGGAGCTCCGTCAGCTTATGGCTGAAAACGAACAGATTAACCGCCTTATTGAAGTTGCGCGCAAGGTTGAGGGTATGCCGCGCAATACCTCAACCCACGCGGCTGGAGTCGTTATTACCCACGACCCCGTTGCAAGCTACGTTCCGCTCGCCACTAACGACGGGCTAATCGTAACCCAGTATATTATGACAACGCTTGAGGAACTCGGACTTTTGAAGATGGATTTTCTCGGGCTGCGTACCCTTACCGTAATTGACGACGCCTCAAAGGCTGCGGGTATTGATATCAACAAAATCCCTATTGACGACGGTAAGGTATATTCAATCTTTGCCAAGGGCAGAACCGAAGGAATATTCCAGTTTGAATCAAGCGGTATGAAGCAGATGCTTATTAATCTTCAGCCCTCGGCGCTTGAGGATTTAATAGCAGCAACCTCGCTTTACCGCCCGGGTCCCGCAAGCCAGATTGATACCTTTGTGGCAAACTCAAAAAACAGAAATAGAATAAAATATGAAACCCCTATGCTTGAGCCTATCCTGAGTAACACCTACGGCTGTATAGTCTATCAGGAGCAGGTTATGCAGATTTTCCGTTCCCTTGCGGGCTATTCCTTCGGCAGGGCTGACGTCGTTCGCCGCGCAATAAGCAAGAAGAAGCCTGAGGTGCTTGAAAGAGAACGAGAAAGCTTTATAGAAGGCTGCGCCGAAAACGGAATATCTTCCGAAACCGCAACGATTATTTTTAACGAGATTTCGGATTTTGCGGGCTATGCTTTCAATAAATCCCACGCTGCGTGCTACGCCCTCGTCGCATATCAGTGCGCTTATCTTAAATACTATTATCCCGCTGAATTTATGGCGGCGCTTCTCACCTCTGTACTTGACAGCGCCAATAAGGTAGCGCGGTATATTACTGAGTGCAAGCGCCTCGGTATAAGGCTCGCTCCGCCCGATATTAATTCCTCTATGAAGGGCTTTACCGCGAGCGGAAGGGTTATTAATTACGGACTTTTGGGAATTAAGAACCTCGGCAACGATTTTATTGAGGAGATAATCAGAGAACGCGAAAACGGTGAATTCAGGGATATATTTGATTTCTGCGAGCGTATGCAGGGCGGCCATTTTAACCGTCGCGCCGTTGAAAGCCTAATCCGTTGCGGCGCTATGGATTGCTTTGGTGCAAACCGCCGTCAGATGCTGCAGGGACTTCCCGTTCTCGTTACAAATATTGAGGAAAACCGCCGTAAAACTATGTACGGTCAGGTCGGGCTGTTTGATATAAGCGAGGATTTCGGTATGAGCTTTGACTTGCCCGACGTTAAGGAATTCTCAAAGGCGGAGCTTCTCGCTATGGAAAAAGAGATGACGGGGCTTTTTCTCTCGGGTCATCCCATGGATAAGTACGAGGATTTTATTACCAAAACGGGCTGCGCGCGTACCTTTGAGGTGCTTGACGCCTCAAAGGGCGAATCAAAATACCGCGACGGTAATCAAGTAACTCTCTGCGGAATAATATCCCATATCACTGTTAAGCAAACGCGAACTAATAAAGAGAATATGGCGTTTGTAACGGTTGAGGATTTGTACGGAAGTATTGAGGTTATCCTCTTCCCGAAAACCTTTTCTCAGTACAGCTCTCTGCTTTCGGAGGGCAGCGTTATCGGTATTACGGGAACGCTTTCGCTTGAGGAGGAAAAGGACGCAAAGCTCCTGGTAAACAGCTTGTTTACCCCTGATTTAAACAACCCCGTTATTCCCGAAAACAGAACCGCTCAGCAGCGTAGGGCGCCTGTTCAGCAGAAAAAACAGCCCTCAAAACGCGCCGGGCTTTATCTTAAATTTACGTCGAAAAGCGACGAAAGAATTCATAAGGCTGAAATAATAACCTCAATATTTGAGGGGAACACTCCGCTGTACTATTACTTTGAGGATGATGGGAAGTATATACGACAGCCGTCATCAAGCTTTACCGAGATTAACCCGACTATGCTTTCGGAGCTTAAACGCCTGCTCGGAGATAAAAATGTTGCGGTAATTCAATAAATGCTTGACTTTTTAATGCTAAATGTATAAAATAACTCTTATTGATTAAACAATTTCTATATTTCTTTTGTGATAAACGGAGGAACAGATATGAAAACAATTGCAGTTTTAACAAGCGGCGGAGACGCGCCCGGAATGAATGCTGCAGTGCGTGCAGTAGTAAGAACGGCATGCGAAAACGGAATAAGAGTACTCGGCGTTGTCCGCGGATATAACGGACTTATAAACGGCGATTTTATTGAGATGGACTTGCGCTCCGTTTCCGATATTATTAACCGCGGCGGTACAATTCTCTATTCCGCAAGAAGTACTGAATTTGCAACAGAGGACGGTATGAGAAAAGCTATCCGTACCTGCCGTGAATACGGTATTGAGGGCGTTGTTGTTATCGGCGGCGACGGCTCCTTCCGCGGTGCGAGAGATTTAAGCGAGCGCGGAATTCCCTGCGTTGGTATTCCGGGTACTATTGATAACGATATTGCCTGCTGCGATTACACTATCGGTTATGATACCTGCCTTAATACTATTATGGAAATGGTTGACCGTATCCGCGATACTACGGAATCGCACGACCGTTGCTCCGTAATTGAGGTTATGGGACGTCATGCGGGCTATCTTGCGCTTAATTCGGGTATTGCCTGCGGCGCAACTGCTATTCTTATCCCCGAAATCCCGTTTGATATAGAAAAGCACGTTATTGAGCGTATGAAAAAGACTCAGAGAACAGATAAAAAACACTTTATTATCGTTGTTGCTGAAGGCGTTGATATTGACGTTAAGCATTTAGCTCAGGAAATTGAGTCAAAAACAGGCGTTGAAAGCCGTGCAACTGTTCTCGGACACACCCAGCGCGGCGGCTATCCTACCGCTAAGGACAGAATTATGGCAACCCGTATGGGTAACTATGCCGTTAAGCTTCTTATGAAGGATATCGGTAACCGCGTTGTTGCAGCTCAGAAGGAAGAGGTGCTTGATTACGATATCTTTGAAGCGCTCAATATGAAAAAGGAAATTGATATGAACCTCTATAACGTTGCCCACGAGGTATCTATCTAGTGTTTTAATTGTAAAATTTTTATAATAATATTGATTTTTAAAATGCCCAAACTATGTTTGGGTGTTTTTTATGAAAAAAGTAATCAGAATTTCAACCGCTGTAATTGCGGTTATATGCAGTATAATTATGGCGTTCGTTATTATCGGCTGCAGTAGTCTGCCCGATACCTTCGTTAAATATGAAGATTCGCCGCAGCGACTTAATACCTTTTATAGCCTGAATACCAATACCTCATCAAAGCAGGTGGATTATCAGAGCGCTTCTCCCAAAACGGAAACGCTTTCGGTTTTCGGTATAGTTCCCGTAAAATCGGTAAAGGTAAGCGTTAAGAATTCGCCGCGGGTTTTTGTAAGCGGAGAGGTTTTCGGGATAAAGCTGTATACCGACGGCGTTATAATCGTCGGCACTCAGGAGGTAGAGCTTGACAGCGGAAAAAAAGCGAATCCTGCCGCTGAGGCTGGACTTGAAAAAGGGGATATAATAGTTTCTGTAAATAATATACTTGTATTTTCTTCCAATGAGGTTATGGCTATTCTGAACGAAAACAACGGCGACAGCTATAAAATCAGAATAAAGCGCGACGGACGGTATAAAACCTTTACTCTGACGCCGGTTTATTCATCAAGGGAGGGGACGTACAAGGCAGGAATGTGGGTGCGGGATTCAACCGCGGGAATAGGAACGTTGACTTTTTATAACGAGAACTACGGTACCTTTGCCTCCCTCGGACATCAGATTAACGATATTGATACCAACGAGCTTATGCCTCTGCTTGAGGGTGAAGCTGTCAGCGCAACCGTAACAAGGGTACAGAAGGCCTCTGCGGGCGTTACGGGCTCACTCTGGTGCGATTTTGAGGATTATAAGCTCGGCAGACTGCTTGATAACACAGACAGCGGTCTCTACGGCGCTTTTGTTAAAATATCGGATAATGCCAAAGAGTACCCTGTTGCCTCAAAACAGGAGGTAAAGAAGGGAAAAGCGCAGCTTGTGTGTACGGTAAGCGGTAAAAAGCCGAGAGCATACGATATAGAAATAACCCGCGTTACCTATAACAGAGAGGGCGAACAGAAGGATATAGTCTTCAAAATTACGGACAGTGAATTGCTGAAAACAACGGGCGGCATCGTTCAGGGAATGAGCGGAAGCCCCGTAATCCAGAACGGAAAGCTCGTCGGAGCGGTAACCCACGTTATAGTAAATAATCCCGTTAAAGGGTATGCCATTTTTGCCGAAACGATGGTTGAAAAAAGTGAAAATCTTAACTGACCACAATATGTAGTGGTTGATAAAATCAATGCCTTCCATATTTGGAGGGCATTTTTTCTTTGTGCAATTTTAACGAAAATTTGCTGTCATTTTTGTGAATTTATACGAAATTGAAAAAATTTACATTTTTTTAATTTTTTTCAAAATTTTGCTTGACAACGGGCTTTTTATATAATATAATAGCCGAGCACGTCCGAAAGCGGTATAGAAATAATATATAATATATAACGCTTAAAGGACGAACGATATGCGATGATGCCGGAGGTTGCGCAAAACCCAGCGGGAATTTCGGCGGAGTATGTCCGATTTAAAACCGGGCGAAATTAACCGGACTGCTTGATTATTTAAGTGACTTGCGAACGCTTGATTAGTTAAGAAGTATTCTTTGCTCCGAATGAAAACGGCTCATTCGGTTTAATTAAAGGAAGCCGTGGGAACACACGGAGGCGTAGAAGAAAAGTCCGGACAGCTCGCATCCACAAATTGTTTCTAGGAGGAAATTAAAATGGCAGCAAGCAAAGTTAAAATCAGAATCCGCATCAAGGGTTACGACCATTCACTCGTTGACCAGGCAGCGGAAAAGATTGTTGAAACTGCAAAGAGAACAGGCGCTCAGGTAAGCGGTCCTATCCCGCTCCCGACAGAGATTGAGAAGGTTACAATCCTTCGTGCTGTTCATA
>DFGL01000057.1 GCA_002371215.1 Ruminococcaceae bacterium UBA3751
GACGAGCCTACAAACCACCTTGACATCAACGCTGTGGAATGGCTTGAAGGCTTTTTAAAGGATTTTTCGGGCGCTTGCCTTATCGTCAGCCACGACAGATATTTTCTTGATAAAATTACCAATAAAACTGTTGAGATTGAAAACAAAAAATGCCGCTCATATCAGGGCAATTATTCCGTTTTTCTTAAGAAAAAAGAGGCGGAGCAGAAGGCAATAGCCGAAAAGTACGAGAATGATATGAAGGAAATTGAGCGCCTTGAAGGGATTATCGCCCAGCAACGCCAATGGAACAGAGAGAAGAATATCAAAACTGCGGAAAGCAAGGAAAAGGTTATCGAGCGAATTCGCTCTCAGCTCGTTGTGCCCGACAGTAAGGTAGCAAAAATCCGTTTTGATTTTACCCCGAAAGCCGAAAGCGGTGAGGAGGTGCTTACCGTAAACGGACTTTCAAAATCCTTCGGCGAGCACAGAATATTTGAGAATGTCGGCTTTAAAATTATGAAACGTGAAAGAGTTTTCCTGCTCGGTGATAACGGCTGCGGAAAAACAACGCTTTTAAAAATTCTTATGCAGGATTACACATGCGACGGCGGATACTATAAGTTCGGAACTAATGTGTTTACAGGCTATTTTGACCAGGTTCAGGCAAAGCTTGACCTTAATAAAACCGCTATTGAGGAAATATGGAGCAACTTCCCGTATATGACGGAAACAGCCGTAAGAAGCGCTCTCGCGGCATTTCTGTTTAAAGGGGACGACGTATATAAAAACCTCAGCGAGTGTTCGGGCGGCGAGCGCGCAAGGGTTGCGCTGCTTAAACTGATGCTCGGCAAGTTTAACTTTTTGCTTCTTGACGAGCCGACTAACCATCTTGACGCGTTTTCACGCGAAGAGCTTGAAAAGACGCTTAGCGAATACTCGGGGACAATGCTCATCGTTTCGCACGACAGATACTTTGTAAATAAGCTCGCAAGCCGTATCCTTGAACTGACTCCGAACGGGGTTAAGGAGTATCTCGGAAACTACGATGAATACATTGAGAAAAAGGAGCAGTTAAGCGCTCCTGAAGCTGAAAAAACCGCTAAACAGCCGAAAAAGGTTAATGAATATAAGCTCCGCAAGGAGCAGGCTTCCAATCTCCGTAAGGCAAAAACCCGCCTCAAAAAGTGTGAGGAGGAGATCGACGCGCTTGAAGCGGATATTGAGAATATCAATTCCCGCCTTGCCGAAAGCGATTACGAGGAGCTTATGAAGCTCACTGCAGAGCTTGATGAAAAAACCGCAAGGCGCGATACACTTTATTCGGAGTGGGAGGAATTAAGTGAATTCCTCTCTGAAAATGAGGAAGTATGAAAAAAGTAATTATTATCGGCGGGGGAGCCGCAGGCTTAATGGCTGCTGCGGAAAGTGCAAAGCGCGGAAACGACACGCTTATTATTGAAAAAATGCCTCGCCCCGCAAGAAAAATGATGATAACGGGCAAGGGAAGATGTAACGTTACTAACGCTACCTTTGAGCTTGACGACCTTATAAAAAACGTTCCCACCAACGGACGTTTTCTTTACAGTGCGTTTTCCTCGTTTATGCCTTATGACACAATTGCGCTTGTTGAGGAGATGGGCGTTGAAACAAAAATTGAACGCGGAAACCGCGTTTTTCCCGTGAGTGACAAGGCTGTGGATATTGTTGACGCTTTTGTTAAAAACGCAGAACAAAGCGGTGCTGAATTTATGCAGGGAACGGTAACTGCTTTTGAAATGAAGGACGGCGTTATTACTGCGGTAATCCTTGAAAACGGGGATAAGCTTTCTTGTGATGCGGTTGCAGTGTGTACCGGCGGCGCTTCATATCCGCTTACGGGCTCAACCGGCGACGGCTACAGGCTTGCAAAAATGGCGGGGCATACGGTAACGCCGCTTCGCCCTTCGCTTATTCCGCTCGTTGTGTCCAATAACTTTATTCCTAAGCTTCAGGGACTGTCGCTGAAAAACGTAAGCCTTAAAATCACCGAAAGCGGCAAGGAGATTTATTCTGATTTCGGCGAGATGCTATTTACCCATTTCGGTATTAGCGGACCAATCGTGCTCTCCGCCTCAGCCCATATGAGAGAGCCCGAAAAAAAACAGTATAAGGCTGTAATCGATTTAAAGCCAGCGCTTGACGAGGTTACCCTTGATAAGCGTATTCAAAGGGAATTTACGGATAATATAAATAAAGATTTTATAAACTCTCTTTCAAAACTCTTGCCTAATAAGCTCATTCCCGTTATTGTTAAACTGTCTCAGATTGAGCCGTCGCAAAAATGCAATTCAATAACAAGGGAACAGAGGCAGCGTCTCGTTAAGCTCTTAAAAGGCTTAACGCTCGATATAACGGGCTTCCGTCCGATTGAAGAGGCAATAGTTACCTCGGGCGGAGTAAATGTTAAAGAGATAAATCCCAAAACGATGAATTCAAAAATCGTGTCAAATTTGTATTTTGCAGGCGAGGTTATCGATGTTGACGCCTATACCGGAGGCTTTAATCTTCAGACGGCGTTTTCAACAGGATACCTTTGCGGAAATAATATTTAAGAGGAGAAAAATTATGATTAACGTTGCTATTGACGGACCTGCAGGCGCAGGAAAAAGCACGGTTGCTAAGGCAGCTGCTAAGGAGCTCGGCTTTATCTATGTTGATACGGGCGCGCTTTACAGAACAATTGCTCTTTCTGCAGTTAGAAACGGCGTTATAGACGATAATGAAAAAATTATCGCAATGCTTGACGGAATTAAGGTTGAACTCGGTTATGAGGACGGAGTACAGAAGGTATTCCTTAACGGCGAGGACGTTTCCTCACTTATCAGAACTCCCGAGATTTCAATGGGCGCAAGCAACGTTTCCGCTATTCCGAAGGTACGCGAATTCCTTCTTGAGCTTCAGCGCGATATAGCAAGAAAGAACAACGTGATTATGGACGGACGCGATATTGCAACGGTAGTTCTCCCGAACGCTGACGTTAAAATCTTTCTTTTTGCATCTCCGGAATGCCGCGCACAGCGCCGCTATAAGGAGCTTATTGAAAAGGGCGAAAGCGTAATGTACGAGGATGTTCTCGCAGAGGTTAATCAGCGCGATTATCAGGATTCCCACAGAGAGATTGCCCCGCTTAAGCCGAGCGAGGACAGCGTGATGTGCGATACCTCCGAGCTCAATCTTGAGGAGTCAATTCAGGCTGTAATCAATATCATCAAGGAGAACACCAAGTAATGAAGGAATTTGATTATTCAAGTATCCCCGAATATAAATTTTACACCTTTGCTGTTAAAACGTTCGGACCGCTTTTCAGAAAGCTTTATAACATAAAATACAAGGGCACGGAAAATATTCCGGTTAACAATAAGCATTACATAGTTGCTATTAACCATACCTGTGCGCTTGACCCCGTTTTTGTTGCGCTCGGTAACAATATTCCGCGCCTTCACTTTATGGCTAAGGTTGAACTTTTCAAAAACCCCGTTGTTGCATGGGTTATAACCCATCTTTACGGTTTCCCCGTAAAGCGCGGAACGGGCGATACAAGCGCTATTGAATACGCTGAAAAAATTACCAACGAGGGTCACGTTCTCGCTATCTGCCCCGAGGGTAAGAGGATTAAGGATAAAAACGGAGTCCCTCAGAAGGCTAAGTCAGGCGTTGCAATTATCGCTCATAATACGGGCGCTTCCGTTCTTCCCGTTGCAATCTGCTGCAAGAATAAAATCAAGCGCGGCGAGCAGGTTACCGTAGTTTACGGAAAACCGCTTTCCGTTGCAGAGCTCGGAATTGATAAGCCCGAGCCCTCGAGGGAGGAGATTAAAGCGGCGGCAAATACCGTTATGGAAAAAATATCCGAAATGAGAGAGAAGGAGCTAAGTGGAAATTAAGCTTGCTAAAACCGCGGGTTTTTGCTTCGGCGTTGACCGTGCGGTTAATCTTGTTTACGAATTGATTGAAAAAGGGGAGAGAGTCTGTACTCTCGGTCCCATAATACATAACGCCCAGCTCGTTGCCGATTTGGAGAGCAAGGGTGTTAAAATTATTGAAAAGCCCGAGGAATGTCCCGAGGGCTTTATGCTGGTTGTACGAACTCACGGGGTTGAAAAAGAGGTTATTTCCGATATTGAAAGCAGGGGGCTGAAATACGTTAATGCAACCTGTCCTTTTGTTACAAAAATCCACAATATTGTTAAGGATTTTCCTGAAAACGTACCCGTTTTGATTGCGGGAGACCCCGAACACCCTGAAGTTAAGGGCATTTGCTCGTACTGTAACGCTCCTTTTTACGTATTTAAAAACGAAGATGAACTGAATAAAATTATACAGATTAACAATTTTGACAAAAAAACGGACCTGGTTTGCGTTTCTCAGACAACTTTTTCAAAAAAAGAATGGAAAAAATGTGAGAAAATCATAAAAAAGGTATGTACAAATTGTAAAATTTTTGATACAATATGTAATGCGACGTCTGACAGACAGAGCGAAGCGTATGAAATTTCAAAAAATGCTGACGCTATGGTTGTTATCGGCGGACGCCATTCATCAAATACCTGTAAGCTGAAAGAGGTATGCGAGGTTAACTGCCCGTCCTATCTTATTGAGACAGCGGACGAGCTTAAAAGCATAAACCTTAAAGGCTGCAAGGCAGTTGGTGTTACTGCCGGGGCTTCGACACCCTCGGTAATTATCAAGGAGGTACTCAAAACCATGTCCGAAGAAATTAAAGAAAAGGAAGTTGAAACAGCTTCAGCCGTAGCCGAAGAAGTTGTGGAGACAGCAGAAACCGCTGAAATGGCTGCAAATACGCCTGCTGTCGAAGCATCTGCTGATGGTGAGGCATCCTTTGAAGAACTGCTTAATGAGTCTTTTAAGGAAAACGAAAACAGTAAGGTAGTTAAAGGAACCGTTGTTGCTATTACTCCAACAGAGGTTTACGTTGACGTACCCGGAAGAAAGCAGACCGGCGTAGTTGCGCTTGAGGATTTATCGGCAGAGCCCGTAAGCAAGTGCGAAGATGTTGTTGCTATCGGCGACGAGATTGACCTTATCATCATGAAAACTGATGACCAGGACGGCGTGCTCAAGCTTTCAAAGCGTCTTTTCGACGCGTCAAAGGGCTGGAACGATATCGTTGCAGCTAAAGAATCCGATGAGATTCTTGAAGGCGTTGTTACTCAGACCATCCGCGGCGGTGTTCTCGTAACAACTAAGGGAACAAGAATTTTCGTTCCTGCATCTCTTACAGGCTTAAGAAGAAACGAAGACCTTGAAACGCTTAAGGACCAGACGGTTAAGTTCAAGGTAATTGACGTTACACCGTCAAGAAGAAGAGCGGTTGGCTCTATCAAGGTTGTTGCAGACGCAGAGCGCAAGGAAAAAGAGGACGCTGTATGGGCTACTCTTGAAGAAGGTCAGAAGATTACAGGTACTGTTAAATCTCTCACCTCTTACGGAGCATTTGTTGACCTTGGCGGAATTGACGGTATGATTCATATTTCTGAGCTTTCCTGGTCAAGAATCAAGCATCCGAGCGAGGTTGTTAAGGTTGGCGATACCGTTGAGGTTACAATCAAGGCTCTTGACGAAGAAACAAGAAAGATTTCCCTCGGCTTCAAGAAGATTGAAGACAGCCCGTGGGAGGTTATGAAGCGTGATTATCCCGTTGGAACAGTTGTTGACGCAAGAATAGTAAGCTTTGCAACCTTCGGTGCGTTTGCTAACATTCTTCCTACAGTTGACGGTCTTATCCACATCAGCCAGATTTC
>DFGL01000089.1:0-2588 GCA_002371215.1 Ruminococcaceae bacterium UBA3751
CGGATAGTATTTTTCAAATATCTCTCGATAGAGCAGCGACTCCTTTGTGAAGGGCTGCGCGTGGCTGTATTTGAGCCTTAATTCTTCAAATTCAGTGTCTGAATACCGACTCTGGGCATATTCCTTGAGGTAGTCCACCATAGAATGACCTACTGCATCTGAAAACGCCGCCTTTTCACGCCAAAGAATAGAATCAGGAAGAAGCCCCATTCCTTCAAATGCGTGGCGCAGAAGATATTTCCCCTTGCCGTATTTGTTAATTTTTATTTCAGGGTCAAGGCTCATTACATAGCGAACGAAATCCAAATCGCCGAAGGGTACTCTTGCTTCAAGCGAGTTGACGGAAATACAGCGGTCTGCACGAAGCACGTCGTACATATGCAGTTCTCTGATTCGCTTTTCCGCTTCCTTTTGGAATGCTTCTGCCGACGGTGCAAAATCCGTATATTTATAGCCGAACAGTTCATCTGAAATCTCGCCGGTAAGAAGTACGCGGATATCCGTTTGCTCGTGGATTGCCTTGCACAAGAGGTACATACCCATACTTGCGCGGACGGTGGTTATATCGTATGTTCCGAGAAGCTCTATCAATTCTTCAAGGGATGAAATAACTTCATCCGGCGTCATATATATTTCAGTATGATGCGAGCCGATAAAATCGGCAACCTGCCTTGCATATTTCAAATCAATGGCGTCCTCGCTCATACCGATGGCGAAGGTTTCAATCGGCTTGTCGCTTTCCTTCGCCGCAATAGAACAAACAAGCGAAGAATCAAGCCCGCCAGAAAGCAGAAAACCGACCTTTGCGTCGGACACAAGGCGTTTTTTAACTCCTGTAACCAGTTTGTCACGGATAACGGCGCAAGCCGTTTCAACATCATCGTGGCAGACTGCTTCAGTTTTAGCGATGTCGCAGTAACAAATGAATTCACCGTTTTTATAATAATGACCGGGTGGGAACGGCATAATCTTCTCTGAAAGCCCTACAAGGTTTTTCGCCTCGCTTGCAAACAGGATGTTGCCGCTTTCGTCATAGCCGTAATAAAGCGGACGGATACCGATAGGGTCACGGGCGGCGATAAACTCACCTGTTTTGCCATCATAGATAATACAGGCAAATTCAGCGTCAAGCCTTGCAAACATTTCCGTTTTGTATTCAAAATACATCGGAAGAATAATCTCGCAGTCGCTGTCCGACTGAAAAGAGTATCCCTTTTCTTTGAGCAGCTCGCGTTCTTTTTCAAAACCGTAAAGCTCGCCGTTGCACACAACGTAGCTTCCGTCACGCTCAAAGGGCTGCATCCCCGACGGCGTCAGTCCCATGATGGAAAGACGGTGAAAACCGAGCAGTCCTTTCCCCGTATCCACAATTCTGCTGTCGTCGGGTCCGCGCGACTTCGTGCGCGCAAATCCCTTTTTAAATATTTTCAAATCAGCCTCAGGGCTGCAATATCCCATAATTGAACACATTTTCTCTCTTCCTTTTTATACGCTTTATGGGCGGAGAAACTCCGCCCTTTTATTTGTATTAATCAACAAATTAAATGTCGTCTTCGCCTTGCAATGCGTCATAACCGTGTTCGCCTGTACGAACCTTGACAACATCGTCAACCTCATAGATGAAGATTTTACCGTCGCCGATATTGCCTGTGTAAAGCACGCGGCGTGCCGCCTCAACAACATCTGAAACGGGAACAGCGGAAACTACCATTTCGAGCTTCATTTTCGGGTTGAGATTCATTTCCTCAATCTCAACGCCGCGGTATTTTTTGATGTTATGCCCTTTTTGAACGCCACAGCCCATTACATTGGTTACCGTCATACCCGTAACGCCGATATCGTTCATGGCATCTTTAACCGCTTCAAAGCGTGCAGGACTGAACACCATAACAATCTTTGTAAGCTTCGGCTTATTCTTGGTAATGTACGATTCAACAGGTACGGCTCTTTCAACGGGTTCAATCGGAGCGCCGACAATCTCTTTCGCCTCAGGCAGCACTGCCTTCATTGAAGCGGAGGTGGCTACCGCCATAGCGGGCATAAAGTCGGCATATGCTGACGGAAGGTTATGCTCCGTGGCGTCAAGACCTTTGATTTCCTCTTCTTCTGAAACACGAAGTCCGTGGAATTTCTTAATTGCCGTAAACACAACCAGCATTGTTATTACAGTCCACGATGCAACTGCGAGGAAGCCGAGCGCCTGAATACCAAGCTGCTTAAAGCCTCCGCCGTAGAACAGACCTTTACCTACTCCGTCTGCACCTGTAGAAAACAGACCGACTGCGAAGGTTCCCCAGATACCGTTTGCCATATGTACAGCGCAAGCGCCGACAGGGTCGTCAATATGTAATTTCTTATCAATGAATTCAACGGCAACGACAACAAGAATACCCGAAACGGCACCGATAATGATGGAGCCGAGCGCGTCCGTGCAATCACAGGGAGCGGTAATCGCTACCAAGCCTGCAAGCGAGGCATTAAGGCTCATCGAAACATCGGGCTTTCCGTCCTTTACCCAGGTAAAAATCATTGTGACTACCGTTGCAACCGCAGGGGCAAGAGTAGTTGTAACAAAGATAGAAGCAAGC
>DFGL01000089.1:2686-3604 GCA_002371215.1 Ruminococcaceae bacterium UBA3751
AGAATGAATACGCCAAGCGCGCCGATTGTCAGGTTGTGACCGGGGATAGCCCTTGCAGTTTTTTTGCCGGTTTTTTTATCCACTTTATATTTACCGATACGGGGTCCGAGCATCGCTGCACCGATAAACGCCGCAATACCGCCGACCATATGAATAGCCGTTGAGCCTGCAAAATCGTGGAAGCCGAGTTTAGCAAGCCAGCCCTCGCCGTTCCATATCCATCCTGCTTCAACGGGGTAAACAACGGCGGAAATTACTGCGGAATAAATGCAGTAAGCCGAAAATTTTGTCCTTTCTGCCATTGCGCCTGAGACGATGGTGGCTGCCGTTGCGCAGAACACAAGGTTGAATACAAAGTTGGACCAGTCAAAATGTGCATAATCGGTAAACACGCCGAGCGTCGGCATACCGATAAGACCTCCGAGACATTCCTCGCCCATCATTAGTCCGAAACCGAGCAGTATAAACATCACTGCGCCGATACAAAAATCCATCAGGTTTTTCATAATAATATTTCCGGCGTTTTTCGCTCTGGTGAAGCCGCTTTCTACCATGGCAAAGCCGCACTGCATAAAAAATACAAGCGCCGCACCGATCAAAAACCAAACGCCGAACACGCTGTCTGAAACAGCAGATAAAATGGAATCACTCATTTTCTGTTCTCCTATATATTCTCGTATATTCTCTCCTGTGGAATACTCCCCCAAATCAGGCATACTATCGCAGTCTGAAGTTGTAAAGGCAGGGGGAGTACCCCCTTTTCAGGAAGAGAGAACGGGATAAGCAGAATTAATAGCCGCAAGCTTTCTACCTACCCCGTTGCAAGTGAATTATAAAAATTGTATAGCCTTTAGTGGTTAATCATATATCTGTCAATTTCCCACTGACTGATTTGTGTTTTATATTCATCCCATTCGC
>DFGL01000055.1:0-688 GCA_002371215.1 Ruminococcaceae bacterium UBA3751
TGAGGATTGGGTCGGCTACTCAACCAGATACGGCGACAATGCAGGCGATTTCAGTCCCTGCTCATTTCTGACTGTGAAGGAGGTTAAGGAGATAGGCAGATTGTTAAAACTTCCGGATGCTCTTGTTGATAAAACGCCGATTGACGGGCTCTGCGGTAAAACGGACGAGGAAAACCTCGGCTTTACCTATGAGGTGCTTGACGGCTATATCCGAACAGGGCAGATTGACGATAAAGACACGAAAGCAGTCATTGACAAAAAGCATAAAGACAATCTGTTTAAGCTATCTTATATGCCCTGCTTTCGCTATGAACCGTAAACAATAAACTTTTGGGAAAGAGAGATGCAATATGTTAAAGGAAGGACAGGTAAGAATTCCGTCGGGTTGTGCGATTGCGGCGATTATCGACAGAAAGGGCGGTCTGATTAACGGCTCTGAAATCATTAAGTCTATCGCACTTATGCATGACCGCTCCAACGGCCTTGGCGGCGGCTTTGCTGCTTACGGAATTTACCCCGAGCATAAGGACGATTATGCTTTTCATATTTTTTACGAAAACAAGGAAGCGCACCAGAAGTGCGAGGAGTTTTTGTTCAAGCATTTCAATATTGACGCGGCTGAAAGAATACCTACTAAAAAGGTTGCTTCCATTGAAAACGGACCTGATATCTGGCGCTATTTCGGCAG
>DFGL01000055.1:767-7571 GCA_002371215.1 Ruminococcaceae bacterium UBA3751
AACAGAGTCCGTATGAAAAACTCCCGTCTTGACGAGGGCGAATATGTGGTGCAATGCGTAACAAAAATCAATGCCGCCTACGACGGCGCTTATATCTTTTCGTCAGGCAAAAATATGGGCTGTTTCAAGGCAGTTGGTTATCCCGAGGACGTCGGCGAATTTTATATGCTTGACCAGTATAACGCTTATCTCTGGACGGCGCACGGCAGATTTCCTACCAACACACCGGGCTGGTGGGGCGGTGCGCATCCGTTCAACATCCTTGACTGGTCCATTGTACATAACGGCGAGATATCGAGTTATGACGCCAACAGAAGATATATTGAGCAGTTCGGATATAAATGTACGATGCAGACGGATACCGAGGTTATCACCTATCTGTTTGACCATTTAATCCGTCATCACGGCTTGCCGACAAACGTTGCAGCTGATGTTTTAACCGCCCCCGAATGGGATGAGATTGACAGAATGGATAAGGAGAAGAAGGAGTATTTTACCAACATTCGCGCCATTTACAGCGGTGCGCTTGTCAACGGACCCTTTTCCGTTATACTCGGCTCCAACAAAGGACTTCTGGCTATCAATGACCGCTTAAAGCTTCGTTCGCTGACGGCGGCAACCAAGGGCGACAGAGCCTATTTTGCAAGCGAGGAAAGTGCTATCCGAATTATATGCCCCGATCCTGAAAAGGTATGGTCAATCAGCGGTGCGGACCCCGTTTTTGTGCCGCTTGAAATAGAAGAAAAGGAGGATGAATAGTTATGGTAAATTACATCCCCCGAAGGTTTACCGTCGTGCGCGACAGAGAATTGTGTATTGATTGCGGCTGCTGCGTTCGACAATGCTCAAACGAATGTCACTATTTTTCAGACGACGGCAAAACAGCGCTTGTTAAATCAGATAATTGCGTTGCCTGTCACCGCTGCGTTGACTTATGCCCGACGGGCGCACTCAGAATAGAAAAACACGTTTGCGATTACAGAGATAACGCAAACTGGACCCCTCAGTATCAGCAGGAAATCTGCCGTCAGGCGGCAACGGGCGGTACCCTGCTTTCCGGAATGGGCAATCCTAAGCCATATCCGATTTACTGGGATAAAATATTACTCAATGCTTCGCAGGTAACGAACCCCTCCATTGACCCCCTGCGCGAGCCGATGGAAATCAGAACGATATTAGGCAGAAAGCCCGAAAAAATAACCGTTGAAAAGAAAGGTAAATCAACGGTAAAAATGCCGCCGCAGGTAGTGCTTGAAACGCCGATTCTGTTTTCGGCGATGTCCTTCGGCTCTATCAGCCTTAACGCGCAGAAATCGCTTGCCATGGCGGCAAAGAATCTCGGTACGCTGTTTAACACGGGTGAAGGCGGCTTGCATCCCGACCTGAACGATTATACTGACTGTGCCATTGTTCAGGTGGCGTCGGGCAGGTTCGGCGTTCATAAGGATTATCTTAACAATTCCCGCTTTGTTGAAATAAAAATCGGTCAGGGCGCAAAGCCGGGTATCGGCGGTCATCTTCCGGGCGAAAAGGTCAACGTTGAGGTGTCTAATGCCCGAATGATTCCCGAAGGAAGCGACGCGATTTCGCCTGCGCCGCACCACGATATTTATTCCATTGAGGACTTGCGCCAGCTTATCTGGTCCATCAAGCAGGCAACCGATAATAAAAAGCCCGTTTCCGTTAAAATTGCGGCGGTGCATAACGTTGCGGCAATCGCCTCGGGCTGTGCCAGAGCAGGCGCGGATATCGTTGTTATTGACGGCTTCAGGGGCGGTACGGGTGCAGCACCGACGAGAATAAGAGATAACGTCGGTATTCCGATTGAACTTGCACTTGCAGCAGCGGACCAAAGACTGCGTGACGAGGGTATCCGTTCAAGAATTTCACTTGTTGCGGCGGGCTCCTTCCGTTGTTCCGCTGATATAGTCAAGGCGATTGCACTCGGTGCAGACGCATGCTACTGCGCTTCTGCGCCGTTGATTGCTATGGGCTGCCATATGTGCCAGACCTGTAATACGGGCAAGTGTAACTGGGGTATTGCCACGCAGCGACCTGAGCTTACAAAGCGCCTTAACCCTGACATTATGCATGAAAGGGTTGAAAATCTTATCAATGCATGGAATCACGAGATTAAAGAAATAATGGGCGGTATGGGAATCAACTCTATTGACTCGCTCAGAGGCAACAGACTGATGCTTCGCGGACTCGGGCTCAGCGAAAAAGAGCTTGAAATCCTTGGAATAAAACACGCTGGCGAATAGGAGGCGGTAGTATGAAAAGAGTATATGCAAAAGAAGAATTATGCCTTAACTGCCGTCTTTGCGAGGTCTATTGCAAAACGGCACATTCGGTGTCAAAGGATGTTTTGAAAGCCAATAAATATGAAGAGCCTGCGCCGATTTCAAGAGTTACGGTATACGGTGATAAGTTTGTTTCCGCGGCGGTTAACTGCCGTCACTGTGATAACCCGAAATGCGTGCAGGCGTGTATAACGGGTGCGATGACAAAAGACAGAAAAACAGGCATTGTGTCCGTCAATGAGGACAAATGTATCGGCTGTATGACCTGCCTTGCGGTGTGTCCGTTCGGCTGTATCAAAACGGGCAAATTTGCCGTTAAGTGCGATTTGTGTCAAGGTGAGGATACGCCTGCCTGCGTGAAAAACTGCCCGAACAGAGCGCTTGTCTATATCGACTTAGGAGGTGCAAAGTGATGAAATATGTGATTATCGGCGCCTCCGCCGCAGGACTTGCCTGCGCAGAGCAAATCAGAAAAGAGGATAAAAGCGGCGAGATTACCGTTCTGACCAAGGAGGAGTATTTGCCTTACAGCAGACCGTCAATCTCTTATTATCTTAAAGGTGCGGTTAAGGAAAAGGAAATGTATCTCCGCAAGCCGTCATATTATGCGGTAAACAGAATTGATATTATTACGGGCGCCAAGGTAACGGAAATTGACCGAACAGAAAAAACGGTGAAAGTCGGCAGAAAGGTTTATCCTTATGACAAGCTGTGTATCTGCGCGGGCTCAAAGCCCTTTATTCCTCCGATGAAAAATGTCAGCAGTAAGGAAAATGCCTGTACTTTCCTTGATTTAGCCTCTTCAAAGGTGATTAAGGAGAAGGCAAACGGCAACACAAGAGCGGTAGTTATCGGTGCGGGCTTAATCGGTATGAAGGCGGCGGAAGGTCTTTCCAAAATCTGCAAAAGTGTGGATGTCGTTGAGCTTTCGCCACGTATTCTTCCGTCCATTCTTGACGCAAAATCCGCCAAAGGCGTAAAAAGATATATTGAAGAGAAAGGGCATATTAAATATCATCTCGGCGATACGGTAACCGAAGCCAAAAGCAGAGGCAAAAAAATCACTTCGGTAATTTTGAAAAGCGGTAAGGAACTGAAATGTGATATGCTGATTCTTGCCGTCGGCGTTCGTCCCGAAACGGAACTTGCAGAGAAGGCGGGGCTTGAAGTTGACAGGGGCATTATCGTTAATTCAAAAACAATGCAGACGAGCGACGAAAATATTTATGCTGCAGGCGATTGCACGGTATCAATTGATATGCTTGACGGCAGAAAAAAAGTCATTGCACTTTGGGTGAACGCTGTTCAGCAGGGAAGCATTGCCGGCTCACAGATGGCAGGCGGCGAACAGACTCTCGGCGGTGCGTATTCCGTGAATGCGATTGATTTTTACGGACTTCGCATCTGCACTTGCGGTCTGATTAACGCCGAGGGCGAGCGGTACAGCGATAAGGTGCTTCAAAGCGGTGACAGTTATAAACGGCTGATTTTTGAAGACAACCACCTTGTCGGCTTCGTGCTGATAAATGCAAGTGAGAACGCTGGAATTTATACAAGCCTGATTGAAAATCAAACCGATTTGTCAGGTCTTGAAGGCGATATATTTGAAACGCCCTCACTCTTTTTGTTTGAAAAAAGCGTGAGAGCACAAAGGTTGAAAGGAGAAGCAGTATGAGTATTACAGCAGGACTTCGCAGATATGCCGAGGTAAATGATGAAATTAAAGAAACGCTCCTTTCAAAAAATAAAGCAGTTGTTAACGATGTCAACGGACAGCGGTATATCGGTTGTGCGCTTGATGAGGGCAAAACCGTAGAAATTCACGGTACGGCGGGTAACGACCTCGCCTGTTATCTGAACGGCGGAAGAATCATTCTTTACGGTCACGGTCAGGACGCTGTCGGCAATACAATGGGCGGCGGTGAAATCATTGTTCACGGTCATACAGGCGATGCGCTCGGCTACGGTATGCGTGACGGTCAGATTTATATCCGAGATAACGTCTGCTGCCGCGGCGGTATTCATATGAAGGAGTTTCGGGAAATGAAGCCCGTGCTCGTTATCGGTCAAAACGCGGGCTCATTTCTCGGTGAGTATATGGCGGGCGGCACAATCGTCCTCCTTGGGCTCAACCTGAAAAGAGGCGAAAAGCTGTTCGGTACGCACTGCGCTTCGGGTATGCACGGCGGCAAAATTTTTGTCAGGGGCAGTATACCGAGAGAAAACCTTTCACCGAATATCAGAGTTTCAAGTCTTACGGATGAGGATAAAAAGGAGCTTGCTTCCTATGTAAAAAAGTATTGCAAATACTTTGAAGAGGACTTTGATGAGATAATGAGTAAGCCATTTAAAAAGTTAACGCCCATTACCTCCAGACCGTATGCAAATCTCTATACCCCGAATTAAGGAGCGCTTATGTTCAACTCATTACACGAAGAATGCGGCGTGTTCGGCGTCTTTGAAAACAAAACCTGCGAAGCGGCACAAACGGTATATCTTGCTCTCTATGCGCTCCAGCACAGAGGGCAGGAGGCTTGCGGAATTGCCGTAAACGACGACGGCGTTTTCTCGCATTATAAAGGTAACGGCTTGGTGCCCGATGTGTTTACCGAGGAGCGCCTCAACTCTCTCGGCAGGGGTAATATGGCGCTCGGTCATGTGCGCTATTCCACCACGGGCGGCAAGGATATGGGCAATATTCAGCCCCTTGTTATCCGTCATATCAAGGGTAATCTTGCGCTTGCTCATAACGGAAACCTGATTAACGCAGACGAAATAAGAAAGCAATTTGAACTGTCGGGCGGTATCTTTCACGGGACATCAGATACAGAGGCAATTGCATATTCCATCGTTTCCAACCGCTTAAAATGTAAAAGCACCGAGGAAGCAGTGGAGCAGACAATGCGCGTGATTAAGGGCGCTTATTCCTGCGTGTTGATGACGGCAACAAAAATGATTGCCTTTCGTGACCCGAACGGCTTTCGTCCGCTTTGTCTTGGCAAAACTACTGACGGCGCTTACTGCGTGAGCAGCGAATCCTGCGCGCTTGATACCGTCGGCGCTGATTTTATCAGGGATATTCTTCCGGGAGAAATTGTGGTAATTTCAGATGAAGGCATTAAGTCTGTCAAAACACTTTGTACCCCAAAAGAAAAGAGTAGCATTTGCGTGTTTGAATATATTTATTTTGCCCGTCCCGACTCCGTGATTGACGGCGTTTCGGTGCAACAGGCGAGAATGAAAGCAGGCGCCTTCCTTGCAAAGGAGCACCCTGTCGATGCCGATATCGTTATCGGCGTTCCCGATTCGGGAATTGACGCGGCACTCGGCTACGCAAGAGAAAGCGGAATACCGTACGGCATCGGCTTTATTAAAAACCGCTATATCGGCAGGAGCTTCATTCAGCCCTCTCAGTCACAAAGAGAGGACGCCGTAAGAATAAAACTCAATGTTATAAAGGAAAATATTAAAGGCAAGCGGGTGATTATGATTGACGATTCCATCGTCAGGGGAACAACCTGCGCAAGAATAGTGAAGCTCCTGCGAGACGCCGGCGCGAAAGAAGTGCATATGCGCGTGTCCGCTCCACCCTTTAAAAACGCCTGTTATTTCGGTACGGATATTGACAGCGGCGATAACCTGATTGCCTGTCAGTATGATACGGTGGAGGAAATTGCAAAGGTTATCGGCGTGGATTCGCTCGGCTATCTGTCAGTGGATGCAACGCATAAAATCGCAGAAGGCGCAAGCGTCTGCTTCTGCGACGGCTGCTTTACGGGCAACTATCCCATAGCAGTACCAACGCAAATCAGCAAAAATAAATTCGACCAAAAGCTCGGCAACTTCTCAGATTACTATCAAACGCTGGATTAAATATTACAGCAATTAGGTTTACAAACACATTTTTACTGTCCTAATATATAGGAATTAAAACTGAAGATAACTAATTTGACCTTGTTAGGAAATACCTGACAAGGTCTATTTTTTTGCCCAACAGGCTTGTAATCTCGCTTTTTCGTGGCTTCAAGTAGAGGGATATTTATTTCTGATAGGTGTAAATAAAATGTGAATTTTAGTCCCGATATGGTTATATTTTGCCTTTGAAATCTGCGTATAGTGAAGGGACTTTTTCAAGGTGAAATATAAATTTTTTGTAAAGGTTTCGGAAAATACCCTCACAAAACAACCGTTTTTTCTGCGTATAGTGAGGGAACTTTTTCTTTTTCACCCAAAAAAGTTTTTTCAAAACCTAACATTTTTGAATCTGCGTGGCTTCAATTGAGGGGGGATTTCCTAATGCATTTTGCAAAAATTGAAAAATTTTTTAATCAAATCACAAAAAAGTCGCTAATAGCATAGTGGGAGGTAATGCAAAAGAATTGTAAACAAACTAAAAACATTTCAAAAAAGAGTGCATATTTTGGTCTTCAAATATCCAAGAAGTGAGGGGTATTTTTTTCAAAACAATTAACAAAAGCAATCTATTTCGACAATATATTTT
>DFGL01000038.1 GCA_002371215.1 Ruminococcaceae bacterium UBA3751
CAGGCGATTTTATAATTTCTTTATTGCCTAAAATTACTTTGCAAAAACTGCTTCGCACTCTAAAATCAGACTATTTTTTGTTAGAACAAGGCATAAAAACGAGTTAAGGCATGCCGCCTTAACCCGTTTTTTAACGCAATTATAGCGAAAAAGAGGCGATTTTAGAGCTAACATTCTTTATGATGGGCGCCCCTTGTCAGCCTTATTTGTTTTCTGAGTGACCTGCTGAACGGAGAAGCTTTTTTACCTCCTGTTCGCTAAGTTCTCTGTATTGTCCCTGAGGAAGCATACCGAGCTTCAGAGAACCGATTGATGTTCTCTTAAGCCTTGCAACTTCAAGTCCCTGACTTTCACACATCTTTCTGATTTCACGGTTTCTGCCTTCGTGAAGAATAAATTCAAGAACAACTCTCCCCTCCTCCTGAGACAGAACAGTAACCTCTGCAGGGGCAGTTTTTCTTCCGTCAATAACAATTCCGTTACGGAGATTCATAAGTATTTCGTCTGTTACAGCGGGACGAACGGTAACTCTGTAAACCTTAGCGTATTCATGGGAGGGATGAGTCATACAGTTAGTAAAAGAGCCGTCGTTGGTAAGAATTAAAAGCCCTTCGCTGTCCTTATCAAGTCTTCCTACTGGATAGATACGCTCTTTTATATCCGGAATTAAATCCATAACGGTTTTTCTTCCGCGTTCGTCGGAAACTGTTGTTACATATCCACGCGGTTTATGAAGCATAATATATATCATTTTACGCTTTCTGATATGAGTGATTTTTTGCCCTCTGACTGTAACAAGGTCTTTATACGGGTCAATTTTGTCACCAAGGGAGGCAGGGTGTCCGTTGACCTTTACTTTTCCGGAAGCGATTAACTCCTCGCTTTTTCTGCGCGAAGCAACCCCCTGCTCAGCCATAAATTTCTGTAGTCTTATTTCATTTTTATTAGCCATTTAAATATCCTCATCGGCTGTTATATTAACCGCCTCTACTTTTGTATTTCCTGAAAATATCTCCGCTCGACCTAAAACGTCGTTTTTCTTAACAGGCGTATATATTATTGGATAATAATATAGTTTAATATTTATATCGGAGCAGGATTTAATGCTGTATGAATAATTGCAATTTACGCTTTTATTAAGTTCGGATACAGTATTAAGAACTATTTTTTCGTCAGATTTATAAGTTTTATATTTTTCTTTTGCTGAATTAATAAGTCGAATATGGTCGTTCCAATCGTCAGGGGCATTTAGAGTGACACAAACTATTTTACTGCCGCCGTAATCATAGACACTGACAAGGCAACGCCCCGACTTTTTTGTAAATCCGGTTTTTAAACCCTTAAAGCATTTTGAAACAGACAGAAGTTTGTTATGATTATGTATTTCTCTCGTTACACCATTGACGGTAATTGAATCAGTTACTTGTGAGGCAATATTAAGTAGTTCGCTGTTTTTACATACATAAGCTGCTAAAATAGCCATATCGTAGGCGCTTGAGTAGTGAAGCTTTGCGTCAAGTCCAGATGGCGTAACAAAATTAGTATTATTCATACCGATTTCTTTAGCCTTAACGTTCATTATATCAGCGAACTTGGATATATCGCCCGCTAAATAACAGGCAATGGCATTTGCTGCGTCATTACCTGATTCAAGCATTGCGCCTTTAACCAAATCGAGCAAAGTTATTTTATCTCCCGCTTTAAGATAAAGCGACGTTCCTTCGCTATTTCTAATTGCTTTTTCAGATACTGTAATAGCATCGTTCAGTTTTCCGCTTTCACAAGCTAAAAGGCAGGTCATAATCTTTGTTGTAGACGCCATAGAATGCTTTAAATAAGCGTTTTTATCAAAATGAACAATTCCCGTCGCAGCATCCAAAACTACTGCACATTCAGCGCTTATTCTGTTCTCGTTCACTCCGTAAGCGTTTATCGGAATAGTGATTATAAATAAAGAAAAAATAATTGAAACAAACTTATTAAACAAAATAATCACCCACACAATAATATGCAGGTGATTAAATTAATTATTATAATTATTCAGCCTCAGCTTCTTTATCATCTTCACCCTTAGTGCTGATAAGCTCAGTAAGTTTATCAACAAGCTCAGGAATCATTGCGATTGCACGGTCAGCAGATGATGTGTAATTATTAATCTGCATCATTCTGCACTTGCCGTTTTCAATAACGATAAAAGCAACGGGAGTAATAGAAATTCCGCCGCCGCCTGCGCCGCCGAAAAGCTCGTTACCCTGCTTTGAAGGAAGGTCTGTACCGCCTGAAGTAAAGCCGTACTGTACCTTTGAAACGGGAATAAGAGTTGTATTACCGGTAACCATAGGCTCGCCGATAATTGTTGAAACGTCAACCATTTCCTTCATCTTCTGAAGTGTACTTTCCATTATTCTGTTAACCGGAGTTTCTTTCATTTTTACCTCTCCTTTATATAATTATTTATTTTTTATGTAATTAACAATAAACTTTGCACCGGCTTTTAAACCTACTTTTACAAGCAAACCGACGCTGATTGAGCCGATAAACTGAAATTCATATTCACTTCTCGGAGCAATAAAATCAGGTATAATCAAATCATCGTATTGGTCAACCCTCATCTGATTAATTATAACGCCCTTAAGAGGATAATACCAGCCGCAAATAGAGCCGTATTTCTCTCCGATAGTGGCAGCATCACCGCCGCCAATAATCATTTTAACATATAAAGAGTAAATATGCAAACCTTTAATTA
>DFGL01000048.1 GCA_002371215.1 Ruminococcaceae bacterium UBA3751
GCACGCCGCCAGCGTTCGTCCTGAGCCAGGATCAAACTCTTAAAACTTCGTATCTTAAAAATGACCTCTCGGCCATCCCTAAAATCTAATCCTTTGACTCGCTTTCGCTGTCGTCTTTTACTGTTGTGCTTCTTTTAGCACTTGGAGTATCTTTTACTCTCTTTAAATCTCGGGTTCCTTTTCATCGTTATTTTCTCTTTTCAAGGTACGTGCTGTCAGAGTTTTCAAAACCGCTTTATTAAGCCATTCTGTACCGCTCTTTTTGCGACAGCTTTGTAATAATAACAGATTGAAATTGAAAAGTCAACACTTTTTTTGAAAAAATTTCTATCTTTTTGACACCCCGCCGCGTGTTTCGTTTTTGACTATTTTTTCACAATAACAACATTTCGGCTAACTGCCTGCAGAATACACCATATATATGGTTATAATCATTAATAAGTATTATAATTACATTATATAGTCAATATTTTATCAGGTATATACTCTTTTATTTTGTTTAAACCCTTTTTCAGTTCTGTAAAATTTATATCCATATCTAATATATAAACGCCGTCCTCATAAAACGAAACAATATTTGCGTTATCATATCCTGTCATAGCGGTATTATAATATGCTACCGACGTACCAACGCTTATACAAACTGCTGAACAAAACAGAATCAGGGCTATCCTTTTCATAATTAACATCCTTTATTTAACATATTTATCATTCATCAAATCACCGAGGGCGTCGCCGAACAGTCTTGCGGAATAGCAAGCCTCGTCAAGAGTATTCGCGTCCGTACCGATTTCCAGCAAAAACGAATTATGCGTTTCATACATATTATATTTACGCTGCGAAAACAGAATCGGGCGCATTACGTCCTTGTACTTTTCGTTTACCTTTTTCTGCACCTGTAAATCAAAGCGCAGGTTATACTCCCAGTCGGGAAAATTCTTAACAAGCCCGTATTCGCACCCTGCAATAAGCATCATACGCGCCGCTTTTTTACCGTTGATAACCGCAGTCGGCTTGACCTTGGTTTTGTTGCTGTATGTAATATCGTCGCGGTGCAGGTCAATAGTAACTTCAATTGAGGGATACTTTTCAAGATAAGCCTCAACGGTTTTGCGGGAATTTTCATAGCTTTTTGTATAATACTTATCGTGGATTTCCCTGTCGTGAATAACCCTGAAGCCCTTTGCCTCCAGCGTTCGGGCGAGCTCATCTCCGACGCGCACAACGTTCTTATCGGGATTATCGGAGCGCGCGTCGGATTTAATATAAAAACCCGTATCAAGCAGTGCATACGCCTCAGTTGTATGAGAATGATAGATTAATACAGCCGGCTTGGTTTTATCCCTGATTACTAAATCAGAGTCCCGCTTCAGCAGGCTCCCTATATCAGGCTTATATACCTCCGCCGGAATTTTGCTCTGAATTTCTACGCCGTTATATGAAATAACGGTTCCGCCGCCCTGATAAGGCTCCTCGCTTGTTTTGCCGAGCGCCTTTTTCTTATCGGCGGTTTTCTCTGCATTTTTCATCAGTTTTTTTACATCCTTCGGCGTTGAGGTAAGCTCAGTGCCGTCATCGCTATCCTTTGAACCTGCTCTGTTCATAACCTCAACACTCTGCTCAACCGGGGTGTTAGTAGTATTCTCAGCGTTTTCGGAATTATCAGCGGAAATATTTAACTGCGTATCGTACGAGCTTTCTTCTTTCACCGCCGGTGGATTAAACGCCGCAGAGGTTTTCAGCAGAAGCATAAGGTTAACGCATATGCCGACACATCCGAGAATAATAAAAGAATTTAAAAGAACAATTATTGCCTGTTTTTTCATCACTGCACCTAATATATAATTTATTTACATTATATATATGAAACAGCGAAAAAATTTATCCCACAAGCGCATACAAATCCTCCGTTGAAATTCCTTTGTGCAGGCATACGTTTATTCCCATTCCTATAAGCTTTGCCCCCTGCTCGCAAATGCGGTCAATCTCTCGCGGAGTAACATACGAACCGCCGTCCTGCTCAGAGGATATAACGGAGGTGCTTACTACGGTTGGAATACCAATTGAAACGACGGGAACGCCGATGGTTTTTTCGGAAATTTCGTGGCGGTGATTACCGACGCCCGAGCCCGGGGATATACCGCTGTCCGAAAACTGAACGGTTGTTCCGAGTCTGTCCATTGACGAAGCGGCGAGCGCGTCAACGGTTATAACGCAGGAGGGCTTGAGCTGAGAGGTAATTCCGCGGATAATCTCAGCCGTTTCAATTCCAGTTTCACCGAGCACCCCCGTTTCTACCGAAGAAACACAAAAAAGTCCGTCAAACCCGGAGTTTTTCTTAAGCTCGTCAATAATATGACGTGTTGAAAGAACGTAGTTATTCGTTTTAGGTCCGAGCGCGTCGGCGGTAATATTCTTGTTTCCGAGCCCTGCAACGAGCACGGAGCTGATATTATCGGGCAATACCGAGCGCAACACGTCGGCAAAGGAATTTAGCCTGCCGTCAAAAATATCCGTATCGTTAACAAAGGAATTTACCCGCAGGGTAATATAATTCCCTTTCGGTTTGCCGAGCGCCGCTGCGCCTTTTTCGTTGAGCACCTTTACGGTTTTAACGTTCCCTTCCTCTTTAATACTTACTCCGTCAAGCTGAGTTTTCTCCTTGTTTTCATAGCTTTCAAGGGCTAAATCTGTTCTGTTTTCCATATCATCACCACTAAATATTGTTTGATTTATTAAAAGTATATCCAAAAATAAAAAAATACTTGCATTTTTATTATAACTGTGATAATATATCAAGGCGTATAAAAGCAAGCCGAACCGTGTTAAGGCTTGATAAACACTAATGCATTAATTTATTCACTGTCAATTATTGCGTATTAATTAATTTCACGGAGGAGTGAAAAGAATGGCAAATATTAAATCTGCTAAGAAAAGAGTAAAGGTTAACCAGAAGAAAGCGGCTAACAACAAGGCTCGTAATTCTGCGCTCAAAACAGCTATCAAAAAGGCTAACGCTGCTATTGAAGCTAACGCTGACAACAAGGAAGAGGCTGTAAAGGCTGCCATCAAGAAGATTGACCAGGCTGCAAGCCACAATCTTCTCCATAAGAACTGTGCAGCAAGAAAAAAGAGCAACCTTACCAACAAGCTCAATAAAGCGTAACAACAAGCAACAAAGGGCTGACGCAAATGCGTTAAGCCTTTTTTGTTTTATTCCATTTTGTAACTTGACAACAGTATCTTTACTTAATATAATATAGGTAAGCAATTAACGGAGGTATTATTTATGGATATTAAAAAAATCGCAAAAATTATAGCTTGTATCGCAGCGCTCGTTGCTCTTGCGGCAGCTGCTTATGTTGCATTTAAAAAGCTCACAGCTAAGGAAGAGCCTGAATATTTTGACGATAACGATTTCTTTGAGTGCGATAACAACCTTGAAATTATCGAGGTTGAAAGCGAACCCGAAGAGGCTCCTGCTGAGGAAAAGCCTGCTGAGGAAAAGAAGCCGGCTCCCAAAAAGAAAAAGGCTGCTCCTAAAAAGAAGGCTGAATAATAAAAACGCATGGCTGTCTCCGATGAGGCAGCCTTTTGTAATTAAGGAGATAACTATGTATAAATGCGGATTAGTGCTTGAAGGCGGCGGCTCAAGAGGAATTTACACCTCGGGTGTACTTGACGCTTTTATGGAAAAAGGCGTTAAATTCCCCTACGTTATAGGCGTTTCAATGGGCGCGTGCAATGCAGTTTCGTACCTCGGCAACTGCCCTCGCCGCCAGCACGATATTATAATTGACTATATTAACGATAAGCGCTATATGAGCTTTTCAAATCTATTCAAAAAGGGCGAATATCTTGATTCGGACTGGCTTTTCGGCGAGCTTTCGTACGATATTGCCCCTATTAATCAGGATGAATTTGAGCGTTCGGGAGCGGTTTTCTGCGCGGTAGTTACCAATGCTAAAACGGGCAAGCCCGAGTATCTTTACCCAAAATCTCTGCGAGAGCGCGGCTGCCCGGAGGTAAGGGCGAGCTGTTCCCTTCCGCTTGCAACCAAAGGCGTTGACATCGGCGGGGAGATATATTTTGACGGCGGTATCACGGATTCAATCCCGCTCGAAAGAGCGCTTGAGGACGGCTGCGAAAAAGCGGTTGTAATTATGACTCAGCACAAGGGTTTTCAAAAACAGCCGTACAACGAGGGTGTGCTTAAAATGATAAAGAAATATCCCCTCGTAAGAGCGGGGCTTCAGGACAGGCACAACGTTTATAACGCTCAGCTTGAATATGTAAATATGATAGCGGAGCAAGGCAGAGCAATGATTATCCAGCCGCCGACCGAGCTTGACTGCTCAACCCTTGAAAAAAGCACGGCTAAATTAGAGGCAATTTACCGCCTCGCCTACAAACAGGGGCTTGAAATAGCGGACAAGGTCAAGGAATATATTGAAGGTTAAAACAGTAATGGAGGGCTCCGTGCCCTCCATTTTTTGTAGAGAAGTAAGAAGTATTCGCTTCAATAAACCTTCCGTAGAGCGGGTCTCCGAACTCACACAACAATTCCAAATTCCGCTTTTAAATCCAGAACTATTTATTGTTTGTCCTCTTTTTTGGACTATAAATCAAAGCATATTTACTTCCTGTTTCCAAGGTGATATAGTGAAATCAGAAAGAGACGGGAGGTCTTTATTATGAAAAAATTATTCATTGATATGGATGGCGTTCTTGCCGAATACAAAAAGGATTGCACTACCGAGGATTTTACCAAGGAGGGTTATTTCCTTTCCCTGAAGCCCGAGTGGAATATGCTCGGCGCGCTCAAAAAACTTATTGAAAACAGTGAGCGCCTCGGCTTTTCAATCTGCGTTTTAACTAAGGTATATCCCCATATGTTCAGATACTCCGTAAGCGAAAAGCTTCAGTGGCGCGACAAGTATATGCCCGAGCTTTTTGACAGCGAGTTCGTTATGGTAAACGGTGAAACCGAGGAAAAGTCAGAGGTCGTACGCTCCATTACAGGCAAAATGCTTGACGAAGACTGCATTCTTATTGACGATTACAACGCCAACCTCCGCGAATGGCTCAAAAACGGCGGAACGGCGGTTAAATACGTTAACGGCATTAACGATAAAAACCGTTCGTTTGCGGGAAACCGCCTCAGCTTTGATATGAGCGAGGAGGAGCTTTACAACGCAATTATTTCTCTGCTTTTCCAAAATGCTCCTGCACCGGTTGCAGCTTAAAAATATCTGTTATTTTAGTCCCTCTTTTGTTGACTGAGTTTTTTGTGTGTGATATAATATCCTCATATTTATTGAGGAGGAAGAATTATGGACCCGAATAAAAGACCCGAAACAATGGAAAGAATAACAACCCCTGAGCTCGCAAACGCGTTTATTGACGAGCAGATTAAGGCACTCAGAGAACAGATTGGAGATAAAAAGGTGCTCCTCGCCCTTTCAGGCGGCGTCGACAGTTCTGTTGTTGCAGCGCTTCTTATCAAAGCTGTAGGTAAGCAGCTCGTATGCGTACACGTTAACCACGGCCTTCTCCGCAAGGGCGAGCCCGAGCAGGTTATTGATGTTTTCCGTAATCAGATGGACGCTAACCTTGTTTATGTTGACGCTGTTGACCGTTTTCTTGATAAGCTCGCAGGCGTTGCAGAGCCCGAAAAGAAGCGTAAAATTATAGGCGCTGAATTCATCCGCGTATTTGAAGAAGAAGCGAGAAAGCTTGACGGAATTGAGTTCCTCGCTCAGGGAACAATTTACCCCGATATTCTTGAAAGCGACGACGGAGTTAAGGCACACCACAACGTTGGCGGTCTCCCCGAGGATTTACAGTTTGAGCTTGTTGAGCCCGTTAAGCTTCTCTTTAAAGACGAGGTAAGAGTTGTCGGCAAGGCGCTTGGCCTGCCCGATAATATGGTTTACCGTCAGCCCTTCCCGGGTCCGGGCCTCGGCGTAAGATGCCTTGGCGCCATCACCCGCGACAGGCTTGAAGCAGTAAGAGAAAGCGACGCGATTTTAAGAGAAGAGTTTGCTAAAAACGGCCTTGAGGGCAAGGTTTGGCAGTACTTCACTGCAGTTCCCGATTTCAAGGGAGTCGGCATTAAGGACGGCAAGCGCACCTTCGCTTATCCCGTAATCATCCGCGCCGTAAACACAAAGGACGCAATGACAGCAACTGTTGAAAACGTTCCGTTCGACCTCCTTCAGCACATAACAAACCGCATCACAACCGAGGTTGAAAACGTAAACAGAGTTCTGTTTGACCTAACCCCGAAGCCAAGCGCAACAATCGAGTGGGAATAATGCTCCCCAGTCCTGAAAGGCGCATAAACACTTGCTTTTCGCCGTTTTGAATTTGCTTTTGGCAACAAAATGGCAACATTAGTGAAACTATCCTAAATACACATAACAAAAGGCTAATTGATTTTCTGTAATCAATTAGCCTTTTTCCTTTATTTCTTTTTCTTATGATTCTTATTGTACTCCGCAACAAGCATATCGCTGAGCTCTTGACTCGGTTTGATTTCCACAAAGCGCGTCGGGTAGTTGTAACGCCAGTTGTCGTATTGGATTTCGTCAATCTTGCCGTCCTTCAACTTTTCCTTCATTTCGTTCCACTCATTAAGACGGGAGAAAAGATTGGTAAAGCATTCCGGTCTGCTTTCATCTGCAACAAGGCAGAGCTTGCCGCCTATTCTGTCAATCGTTAAACCGTAAATATCCTCAATCGCAAAAAGGGTATGCATTAAGCGGTTGTATGTATCAAGATTGGGGTTATCAAGCGCGTCGGTGGACACGCCCAAAATCTTGGCGATTTCCTCAAGGACATCTTCTCTCGGTTCTCTTCTTCCGTTTTCATATTGCGCAATACGGGAATCGGCGTTCTTCTCACCAAAGCCGAGCACTGTGCCAACATATTTCTGAGTCATATTACGCTTTTTTCTGATAAATCGTATTCTTTCGCTAATAGCCATTTTTGTTCACCTCGTCATTACTGTATCATATTTGTTACGGTATGTCAATAAGTTTATCAAAAATGTTAAGAAAACACTTGACAAAGAAAATAATGTATGCTAATATAAAAACCGTAACAGATATGTTACGGTTACAGGCAAAACAAAACCAAATTTGTTAAAACTTTAAGGAGGTGTGGCGATGGACAATAGCACTATCTTCATGAGAGTGGATGAGGTTGCTGCTGTGCTGGGTGTTTCAGAGTCGTATGCGTATAAGATAATGAAACAATTAAACAACGAGCTTGCCGAAAAAGGAAAGATTGTTGTAGCGGGCAGAGTGAACCGAAAATACTTTTATGAAAGACTTGACTACGAAGGAGGTGAATAAAAAATGTCTGTGTATAAAGACGCAAAAACAAACACTTGGCGAGCTGTGTTCCGATATACTGACTGGACGGGCGAACGAAAGCAAACGCAGAAACGGGGATTTGTTACACAGCGTGATGCAAAGGCTTGGGAACGGGAACAGTTAATCAAGCTGCAGGGCGCTTGTAATATGACTATGAATTCCTTTGTGGATTTGTATTTTGAAGGAATCAGCGGGAGACTGAAACTCAATACCATTAACAGCAAAAAGCATATCATCAAAACAAAGATACTGCCATATTTCGGCGAGAAGAAAATCAACGAAATAAAAGCAACCGATATTATCGCTTGGCAGAACGAGTTGATGAATATGAAGGATGAGAACGGCAAGCCGTTTTCTCAAACCTATCTGAAAACTATCCATAATCAAATCAGCGCGATTCTGAATTACGCTGTGAAGTATTACGGACTGAAAGAGAATCCGGCAAGGAAAGCCGGAGCGATGGGTAAAAAGGAGAGCGATAGAGAAATGCAAATCTGGACGAAGGAACAGTACAAAAAGTTTGCGGAGGTAATGATGGAATCGCCTATGCACTACTACGCATTTGAAATGCTCTATTGGTGCGGTATCCGTGAAGGCGAGCTGCTGGCGCTGACGCCTGCCGACTTTGATTTCAAACGGCAGACAGTCAGAATTAACAAAAGCTATCAGCGGATTGACGGCAAGGATGTAATTACCGAGCCGAAAACGCAGAAGAGTATCAGAACGATACGACTGCCAAAGTTTCTCTGCGATGAGATGACGGACTACCTTGCAATGCTCTATGGAGTAGAGAGCGACGACAGAATGTTTCCTCTCTCAAAGAGTGCTCTCTACCGAGCAATGAGAGAAGGAAGCAAGAAGGCGGGTGTTCCTAAAATCAGAATTCATGATTTAAGGCACTCACATGTTTCTCTGCTTATCAATATGGGCTTCTCTGCGGTAGAGATTGCCGACAGGTTAGGACACGAAAGCATAGAGATAACTTACCACTATGCTCACATGTTTCCGTCACGACAGGACGAAATGGCAGACAAGCTTGAATTGGAAAGGAGCGCTTAGTATGTCTGAAAAGAATTATGACCGTAAAGGAAGATGGCGAAGCAAAACGGTAGCGTTTCGTATGTCGCCGGAGGAGAATGAAGAGCTGGATGTCCGAGTAAAACTTTCAGGATTATCCAAGCAGGAATACCTGATCAATCGTGCTCTTGAAAAGGAGATAATTGTACAAGGTAATCCGAGGGTGTATATCGCCCTGAAGCGACAGCTTGTAGAAGTGCTGCAAGAGTTGAAAGCATTGCAGGGCGAAACTCCCTCCGAGGAATTGCTTGACGCTATCTGCTTAATTAACCGAACCCTTTACGGAATGAAAGGCGAAAATAAAAATGACTGTCCTTGATGTATCTGTTGGCGCAGATACGGACAGCCATGCTATGTATAGCAATCATAGTATAAACAATCTTTTCGCCGATGTCAAATCAATTATACGGTTGTCTTTGTAAGTTCGATTTTTCTCTGCCTCGCCAGAGCGCAATGCACTTTTGATGCGTAGGTGTCAAAAGTGCCATTGCGTTACTCTTGGCAAGAGTAACAGAACCGAGAAAGCCCGAATTTTACGAAGACAAATTAAAACTATGAAAGACAGGTGAAAAATATGTATTTATCAAGCATCAGCATTGAACTCGGCAAGGGTGTTTTGGATCATAACAACCGAAAATTCATTGCCGAAAATGTTGACAGAGAACGAACAAAAAACAATGTGGAATACAAAAATATTCCCCTCGAAGATGCCTATCATATACTCTTTGACGGAGCGTTACAGAGGTATAATGACAAGCAAAAACGAGCCGACAGAAAGATAGATAACTATCTTGAACACATTCAAAAAAGCAAACAGGAAAAGCCCTTTTATGAGATAATTGTGCAGGTTGGTAACCGCAAGGATATGGGTATCGGCTCCCGTACAGAACAGTTGGCAAAAGCCGTTTTAGAGGAATATATATACCATTTTGATGCACGAAATCCTTACCTGTTTGTGTTCAACGCAACGCTCCATATGGACGAGGCAACACCCCATTTGCACATTGATTTCATCCCCTTTACTACCGAAAGCAAGAGAGGATTGGATACAAGAGTATCCATGAAACAGGCGCTTGAAAGGCAGGGTTGCAGAGGCTCCGGAAGGAGCGATACGGAAACAATGGCGTGGCTGCAATCCGAAAAAGAAGCACTTGCTTATATAATGAAAAATCACGGTATTGAATGGGAAAACCAGGGTAATAACCGTGAACACCTCTCCGTTTTGGAGTACAAAAGGGAGCAACGCAGCAAAGAGGTTGCGGAGCTTGAAGATGAGGTTAACGCACTAAAAACAAAGGCTGAAAACCTTACTAAAGCGATTGATACGGTAACCGAAATATCCAACGATGAGGAGTTTGAAAAGGAATTTACACTCCCTGAACCGCAACGTTTGGAGTCGGCAAAGAGTTACAAAGGTCGCGTAGAGGGTATCTTCAACAAGCTCAAAGCCTTCGTGAAAAAAGTATTTGTTGAGCTGATGGAATCAAGAAGTCTAAATGCAAAATTGTATAATGAAAATACAAGGTTAGGCTTTGACAACATTGACTTGCAAGAAATCAACCGAAATTATCAAAAGGAAAATCACAAGCTGCATAAGCAGTTGTCAGAATACCGCTTGCTACGAAAAATGCTCGGAAGTAAACAGGTTGACCAACTGCTTGAAACAGCAAAACATCCAAAACAAAATGAAAGGAATTATGAAAATGACGGAGTTTATCTCAGATAAGAATAACGGACTCGATTACACACTGGTTGGGGAGGTTTACCTCCCTAACCTCATCTCCACCGAAACGAATTATGAAATCGGAATGTGGGGACAAAGGCACCTTCGTTATATCAAACAGCACCGCAAAGTGTTCTACACATCGCTGCTTACGAACTGCAAGCTGAACACATATTTGCACGATGTTGATGTCAGAGCAACCGAAATGTATGACAGCCTTGTGAAGCAGCTCAAAGAGCAGCAAGGCATTACCGAACAACTCAAAGCAGATAATCAAATGGAGTGGGTTGCTCGGATGAATAACATCCGCAGCAGAGCCACAGAAATCGTAAATCACGATATAATTTACAACTAATCGAAGAACGGCGGCAGGGAGATTAACACCTCTCTGCCGTCTTTCTTTTTGCCCAAAACTATTTTACTTAGATTTTACACCGGTTTGCTTACGGATTTTACTACCAAAACTTACAATATAGGCGTACTCAAGAGAAAAGTGCAAAAAATAAATGTCAAAGGAGACATAGAAAATGAAAAAGATTATTAGTTTACTCACAGTAGCAATGTTGCTTGTATGTGTGCTTACCGGTTGTGGCGGTAACAAAGAAGCTGTAGCAACAGACGGATCTACATCAATGAACAAAGTTATCGTTG
>DFGL01000003.1 GCA_002371215.1 Ruminococcaceae bacterium UBA3751
TGACCTTCTTTATGACGGGCGCCCCTTACCAGCCGCGTTTTTGTTTATATGTTTCCGAGAAGCTTATAAAGTAGAGAGTAAAGCGTTTTCGCTTCGTCTCTTGTGAGATTAACGCACTGTCCCATTTTTGCAGGCACGTCAACTGCGTCATCCCTGAGCGCTTCGCCCTTTTCGGTTATTGTAACTATAAGATTTCTCTCGTCCGTCTTTGAGCGCTTTCGGGTTATATAGCCTTTGTTTTCAAGTTTTTTTAGCAGGGGAGTAAGCGTTCCGCTGTCAAGAAAAAGGCTGTCGCCGAGTTCTTTTACGTTGATGCTTTTTCTCTCCCACATAACCATCATCGTAATGTACTGAGTATATGTTAAATCAAGCTTGTCAAGAAACGGCTTATACTTTTTCACAACCTCCTTTGAACAGGCATAAAGCGGAAAGCAAAGCTGGTTCTCGAGCTTTAGCGGATTGTATTCGTCTGACATAATTATTCCTCTTTTTCATTCATATTACAATTAAATTGTACACAATAAAATTGCATTTGTCAACACCTGAGCGGACAAATGCAATAATTTGTTAGAAATATTTAATCTTTAATAAAAATTCTTCTAACTCTCGGTGAAATCCTGCAGGGGAGCTCGTAATTAAACGAATACGCCGCCTCGCTGACCTCCTCCATAGTAAGAACGGCGTCGCCCTGAGCTCCGACAAGTACAACCTCATCCTCAATTTCAGCCTCGGGAATGTCGGTAATATCAATCATAATCTGGTCCATTGTAACCCTGCCGAGAATAGGCGCGTATTTTCCGCAAACGATAACTCTGCCGCTGTTTGAAAGGCAGCGCGGATAACCGTCAGCGTAACCAACGGAAACGGTTGCAACAACGGTATCATTTTCGGTTTTGTACGTTCCGCCGTACGAAATCTCGCGTCCCGCGGGGAGCGTTTTAATATGGGTTATATGCGTTTTCCACGCCATAACAGGCTTAATATCAAGCAGCGCTTTGTCAACCTCGTGAGAAGGGTAGAGTCCGTAGGTTGTAATTCCCATTCGGCACATATCGTAGAACTTATCAAAAACCATAATTCCGGCGCTGTTGTTTATGTGTTTAATCGGAATATTTATTCCGCGCTTCTCAAGCAACGCGATAAAGCGGTCAAACAGCTCTCTCTGTTTGAGCGCCTTTGTTAAATCCGTTTCATCCGCCGTTGCAAGGTGGGAGAATAAGCCCTCTGCATATATTCCTTCAAGCTCGGTTATTCTTTTGCAGATGTCTGCGCTTTCCCCGTCAACCTGAAAGCCTATTCTGCTCATTCCCGTATCAATGCAAAAATGAAACGGAGTCGCTTTGCCTTGATTTACCGCTTCCTCGGAGAGTTTAACGGCGTCGTCATAGTGGAAAATCGGTATTCTTATTTGGTGCTTAACGCAGAATTCGTACTCGTTGGGAGAAACGTAGCCTAAAATAAGAATCGGCGTTTCAATCCCTGAAAAAACAAGCTCTCTCGCCTCGTCAACGCAGGCAACTCCAAAAAAGTCGCAGGCGCCTTTTTCCTCAAGAAATCTTGCAATATCAACGGCACCGTGCCCGTAGGCGTTCGCTTTGATTACCTCAAGCAGCTTAACCCCCTCGGGCAGCTTTTTTCTTGCGTTTTCAACGTTATATAAAAGGTTATTTAAGTTTATTTCAACAAAAGTTCTGTTATACATTTTATCAACACCCGTAATTTGATACTAACATTGTAATCTATTTATATTTAAAATTCAAGACTTCATTGTAAATCGTTAATATTTATGGTATAATATTATGAATTTTTCAAAGGGGTATGCTATATGAAGCTTTTAGTTATTGACGGAAACAGCATAGTTAACCGCGCATATTACGGAATTAAACTGCTTACAACCAAAAACGGTGATTATACAAACGCAATTTACGGCTTTCTTAACATTCTGCTGAAGCTCGAGGGAATCAGTAATCCCGACGCAGTAGCGGTTGCATTTGACGTTCACGCGCCAACCTTCAGGCATAAGATGTACGATGCCTATAAAGCGGGGCGCCACGCAATGCCCGAGGAGCTTCGTCAGCAGATGCCCGTGTTGAAAAAGCTGCTTAAGCTTTTAGGCTATAAGTGCGTGGAGTGCGAGGGCTGGGAAGCGGACGATATTTTGGGTACGCTTGCCGAGGAGTGCAGAAATAACGGCGACGAGTGCTTTATCGCAACGGGCGACAGGGATTCGCTTCAACTCGCTCACGGCGGAGTAAAGGTGCTTCTTGCAAGAACGAAAATGGGTCAGGCGGTAACCGACGTTTACGGCGAAGGTGAAATTCTTTCCGAATACGGCGTTACCCCCGCAGAGCTTATTCAGGTAAAGGCGCTTCAGGGCGACAGCTCTGATAATATCCCGGGCGTTCAGGGCGTTGGACCTAAAACCGCGCTTGATTTAATAGGTAAGTATAAAAGTATTGATTATATTTATGACCATCTTGACGAGCTTGATATAAAATCGGGCGTTAAGGCTAAGCTTGAAAGGGATAAGGATAACGCTTATCTCTCTCTTGAACTCGGCGAAATCCGTACCGACGCGCCCGTTGACAGAGATATTAACAGCTATAAGTTAAACAGAGAGGACAGCCGCGCCGCCGTTGCGGAGATGGTGCGTCTTGAACTCTATTCGCTTATCCCAAAGTTTGAGCTGGATTCAAACGATTTGCCGGCTGCAGAGGAGGAAAAACCGCGAGAGCTTACCTTCAGTCCCTGCTCGGATTATACCGCCCTTCTTGAAAAAATGGGTAAAGAAAGTTATGCCTATCCCGTTATAGTTGATAATGAAATAACAGATATTCTCTTTGCCTTCGGTGATGAAATTATCAGCGTACCGCAGGAAATGCAGGGGTACGGTGATTTTATAACCCGATATTTTGAAAACGGTGATATTAAAAAATATACTTATAATTCCAAATATTTTCACCGCCTTGCCGCAAAGCTCGGTATTGACTGCAAAAACGTCTGCGGAGATTTAATGCTCAGCGCATATCTTCTCAAACCCTCGGATTCAAAGTATGATATTGAGCATCTCTGCCTTGAATACGGCGTTGCAAAGCCCGAGTACAAAAACGCCCTCGGCGGCGAGGATGAAAACATTGTGAACGCCGCTGTTTTACAGCCTCTGTTTGAAAAGACGGACCTGCTTCTTGACGAGGCAAATCAAAAGAAGCTGCTTGCCGATATAGAGCTTCCGCTTGCAAGAGTGCTTGCAAAAATGGAGGTTGCCGGTTTCTCCTGCGATAAAGAGGGAATAGAGGCGTTCGGCAATAAGCTCGCCGTAAGAATTGACGAGCTTACAAAGCTTATCTATGAGGCTGTCGGCTACGATTTCAATATCAATTCGCCGAAGCAGCTCGGCGTTGCACTTTTTGAGGATTTGAAACTACCCTGCAAAAAGAAAACAAAAACGGGTTATTCAACCAACGCAGAGGTACTCGAAGGACTGCGCGCCCAACATCCCGTTATTGAATACATCCTTGAGTACAGAACGCTTACAAAGCTTAAATCCACCTATTGCGACGGTCTTATAAAGGTTATCGCTCCCGACGGAAGAATTCATACCTCGTTCAATCAGGTTGAAACGAGAACGGGGCGCATAAGCTCGCTTGAGCCGAATTTACAGAATATTCCAATACGTACCGAGCTCGGCAGGGAAATGCGTAAATTCTTTACAGCAAAGGACGGCTGCCTGCTCGTAGACGCCGACTACAGCCAGATTGAGCTTCGAGTTCTCGCAGACCTTTCGGGCGATGAAAATATGATAAACGCCTTCAATAACGGTGACGATATTCATACAATTACCGCCTCTCAGGTTTTCGGTATTCCCGCTGAGTTTATCTCCAAGGAGCTCCGCTCAAGAGCCAAGGCTGTTAATTTCGGCATAGTTTACGGTATCGGAGCCTTCAGTCTTGCCAAGGATATCGGCGTATCAAACAAAGAGGCAAAGGAGTATATAGATAATTACCTTAAGCATTATTCGGGCGTTGATAAGTATATGTCGCGGATGATTGATTTAGCCAAGGAAAGGGGCTACAGCGAAACGCTGTTCAACAGGCGCCGCTACCTCCCCGAGCTTGCCGCTTCAAACCATATGCTCCGCGCTTTCGGCGAACGCGTTGCGCGCAATATGCCTATTCAGGGTACGGCTGCTGATATAATCAAAATTGCAATGATTAAGGTTGATAACCGCCTCAGCGAAGAAAATATGAAATCCCGCCTCATCCTTCAGGTACACGATGAGCTTATCGTTGAAGCGCCTGAAAACGAGGCTGAAAAGGCTCTGCAGATTGTAACCGAGGAAATGGAAAACGCCTGCAAGATGAAGGTTCTTCTCCGCGCCGACGGCGCAAAAGGCAAAACCTGGTACGACGCCCATTAAATCACAGCTTATCTATATGTAAAAATATAACTATGGACATTACCGTTAAAGCTGCCGCTGCTGAAAATGCGGCTGAAATACTGAAAATTGAAAACGCGTGTTTCTCGTCCCCGTGGAGCGAGGGCAGTATTCGTGATGCGCTCGGCAATCCCTGTTCGCGCTTTTATCTTGCTTATGCAAACGGCGCTCTTGCGGGTTATATGGGGCTGCAGATATTCAGCGGCGAAGGCTATGTAACCAATATAGCAACCCTGCCTGAATACAGAAGAAACGGCGTTGCAAAGGCGCTTATAAACTGCGCTCTCGAAAATGCTATGGAGTTTATAACTCTTGAGGTTAGGGAGAGCAACGCTCCCGCCATATCCCTTTATAATTCCTTCGGGTTTAATAAGGTCGGCGTTCGCCCGAATTATTATTCAAATCCCACGGAAAACGCAATTCTTATGACTAAGGAGTTTTAATAAATGTTAATTCTCGGAATTGAATCCTCCTGCGATGAAACAGCCGCAGCGGTTGTTGAAAACGGCAGGAAGGTTAAATCAAATATAATAGCAACCTCGCTTGATGAGCACAAGCTTTACGGCGGCGTCGTGCCTGAAATCGCCTCGCGCCGTCACGCTGAAAGCATAAGCGGAGTTGTTAGTGAAGCGCTTAAGGTTGCGGGCTGTACGCTCGATGATATAGACGCCGTTGCAGTAACCTATGCCCCGGGCTTAATCGGCTCGCTTTTAGTGGGCGTTAATTTTGCAAAGTCGCTTGCTCTCGCCTGCGAAAAGCCGCTCGTCCCCGTTCATCATCTGCGCGGACATATCGCTTCAAACTATCTTTCTTCTGATATTGAGCCGCCGTTTCTCTGCCTTGTTGTCAGCGGCGGTCATTCCCATATAACCGCCGTTAAATCCTATACGGATATTGAGGTTATCGGCAGAACTCGCGACGACGCAGCGGGGGAGGCTCTTGATAAAGCAGGGCGCACTCTCGGCTTGCCTTATCCCGGCGGAATAAGTATTGATAAGCTCTCTCCCGAGGGGAATGAAAACGCCTTTGAATTTCCGCACCCGAAGGTCAGTACCTCAATTTATGATTACTCCTTCAGCGGGCTTAAAACGAAGGTTATCAACTATGTACATAATGCTGCCCAAAAGGGCGAAAGCGTTAATACCGCAGACCTTGCCGCTTCCTTTCAAAAGGCTGTTGTCGACTGCCTTCTTGCCAATCTTGAGCTTGCAGCGGAGAATTTCGGCTACGATAAAATAGTAATCGCGGGCGGCGTTTCGGCTAATTCAAAGCTCCGTGCACAAGCGGAAAAAATGTGTAAAAAGCACGCGTGGAGCCTGACTCTCCCCGAGCTTAAATACTGCGGAGATAATGCGGCAATGATAGCGGCGCAGGGGTACTATGAATTCAAAAACGGCACCGTTGCAAACGAAAGCCTCAACGCCTACGCAACAATGCCGATAGATAACCCTGTATTTTAATAATTGACATATTGGCGGTATTTGTCTATTGAACGCTAAGTCAATGTTTGGTATTATTTGATTAATGATATTTCTAAGGAGAATGCTTATGAAAAAGTTAATTAGTGTTGTGTTGTCTGTTGTAATGCTGTTTAGCGTTACTTCGGGAATGACTCTAAGCGCGTCAGCTGAGGAAATTCAGGTTCCGCCGGAAATTTCGCTCAATAAATCGTACACTGAAGGCTTTTCAAAGGACGATAGTTTTGAATCAAATTACTATTGGGATCATTTTGTTTTTTCTGTTCCCGAAAACGGAAAATTCACCCTCAGCGTATCGGCGAAGGACAGCGCGTACTATGTTTCGCCAAAGGCTATGGTAGTAATTACAAGCCTTGAGAATTCGGATAATATGTGGATGTACGATAAAAACGGTACAATCCCCAAAAAAGCGAGCGATTCAATAGAAAAAGGCGATTATCTTCTCACCTTTGCTTACAGCGATACTTCTCTCAAAGGCGATTTTACTTTCAAAATAGAGTTTGCCCCTAATGTAAAAAAGACTTCGCTTACCAAGCTTATTAAAGGCAAAAAATCGTTTGTTGCAAAATGGAAAAAGGCTTCGGGCGTAACCGGCTATGAAATTCAGTACAGTACGGATAAGAAGTTTAAGAAAAACGTTAAAGTAAAAACCGTTAAAAAAGCTAAGACCACAAAGCTTTCTGTTAAAAAGCTTAAATCGGGTAAAAAGTATTATGTAAGAATCCGTTCTTATAAAACAATTAAAATCAGCGGTAAGAATAAAAAGTATTACAGTAAATGGTCCGCCGCTAAGACGGTAAAAGTAAAATAATATACGGGGAGGGGAAACCCTCTCTTTTTTGCATAAATTATTGATAAAAAATTAACAATACGCCGTGTTAAAACTGTAACATTTTAATGAATATACTTTATAAGTATTGAAATTTAAACTGAAATTAAGTATAATTACACTGACAAACAAGAAGTTTCTGCGGATTGTTTTGATAAAAATAATTAAAGGAGATTTTTATTTATGGAGACTAAGTACACAAAGAACCCTTCTCTCCTTGCCTGGCTTGACGAAAAGATTGATTTCTTAAAGCCTGCCGAGGTTGTATGGATTGACGGCTCTAAGGAGCAGATTGACGCTCTTAAGGCAGAGGCTGTTGAAACAGGTGAAATGATTAAGCTCAACGAAGAGCTTCTTCCCGATTGCTATCTTCACAGAACGGCGCCGAACGACGTTGCCCGTGTTGAAGCGCGTACGCTTATCTGTACTACAAAGGAAGAGGACGCAGGTCCGACCAACCACTGGATGGACCCCGCTGAGTGCCACAAAATGCTTGACGATATTGCAAAAGGCTCATACGAGGGAAGAACAATGTACATCATCCCTTATTCAATGGGTCCCGTTGGCTCTAAGTTCTCAAAAATCGGTATTGAGATTACAGACAGCATTTACGTTGTTCTCAATATGAATATTATGACAAGAGTTGGTCAGGCTGTGCTTGACTGCCTCGGCGATTCCGACGACTGGGTACGCGGTATGCACTGTAAGTGCAACGTTGACCCCGATAACCGCTGGATTGTTCAGTTCCCTGAGGAAAATTCTATCGTATCCGTTAACTCGGCATACGGCGGAAACGTTCTTCTCGGTAAAAAGTGCTTCGCGCTTCGTATCGCTTCCTATCTCGGTAAAAACGAGGGCTGGCAGGCTGAGCATATGCTTATCCTCGGTTTAACAAGACCCGGCGAAGAAACAAAGTATATCTGCGCTGCATTCCCGTCAGCTTGCGGAAAAACAAACCTTGCTATGCTTATTCCTCCCGAGGGATATCTCAGAAAAGGCTATAAGGTAGAGTGCGTTGGCGACGATATTTCATGGATAAGAAAAGGTCCGGACGGAAGACTTTACGCTATCAACCCCGAAAACGGTTTCTTCGGCGTAGCTCCCGGTACAAACGAAAAGTCAAACCCGAACGCTCTTGCAGCAACTAAGAAGGGTACTATCTTTACCAACGTTTGCCATAATCTTGACGATAATACGGTATGGTGGGAGAAGCTTGATAAGAATCCGCCTACAAACTGCGTTAACTGGAAGGGCGATAGAATCAACGGAACAAGCGACGAGCCGCTTGCACATCCGAACTCAAGATTTACAGCACCCGCTGTTAACTGCCCCTGTCTTTCACCCGAATTTGAAAATCCGAACGGCGTTCCGATTTCTGCATTCGTATTCGGCGGCAGACGCGCTAAGCTCACTCCGCTTGTATATCAGTCAAAGAGCTGGAACAACGGCGTATTCGTTGGCTCAATTATGGGCTCTGAAACAACTGCTGCCGCAACAGGCGCAGTAGGTGTAGTTCGCCGTGACCCGATGGCTATGCTTCCGTTCTGCGGCTACAATATGGGCGATTACTGGAAACACTGGATTGAAATCGGCGAAGGTCTTGACCCTGAAAAGGCTCCTAAGATTTTCAACGTTAACTGGTTCCGTAAGGACGAGAATGACGACTTTATCTGGCCGGGCTTCGGCGATAACCTTCGTGTTCTTGACTGGATTATTGACCGTTGCGACGGTAAGGTAGACGCTCAGGAAACCGCTATCGGTTATCTTCCTTATGCTAAGGATATCAACCTTGAGGGTACAGATTTAACTCTTGAGCAGCTCGAGGGTATCCTTGACGTTGATAAGGACGCTTGGAAAGAGGAATATAAGGGCGTTGACGAGCTTTACGCTAAGTTCGGCGACAGACTCCCTTCAGAGCTTGCAGACGAGCTTGCTGCAGTTAAGAAGGCTCTTGACGAATAATTAATCAAAATAGAAACGGTACCCATCGGGTACCGTTTTTTGTATGCTTATTTAAAAATTGCGTTGTATTTATCAGCCCATTGCTTAACGGCATAACGGCTGTAATGCTTGGGAAGCTGCTTGTTAACCGCCGCAAGTACAGCCATATTTTTCGCAAGACCGAGGAAGAGTCCCGTAAGCTTCTTATCCTTAATCATTGCCTTGCCTTTGTTGATAAGCTCTGCGTTTATATCGATAAGTCCGCCGCCCTCGTCGGAAACGGAAAGCTCGTTGATTGTAATTATTTTGCTTTCAAACATATAGTCAAGCTGTTCGGGCGTAATCTTGCCGAGCATTAACTTAACGAGCGCCATTCCGGCAAGCGGGAAGCCGATTTTAGTCTGATAATTATATTCGTAGTCCCAGAGCGTCTCTGCGCTGTAGGTTTCGGTCTTATCCGAAATAATTGTGTCCGCTAAAATTTTAGCCGCCCTGAAGGAATTAGCAATGCCTGAGCCTATAATCGGTACCGTCATAAACGCGCTGTCGCCGATAGCAGCGTATCCGTCGGCAACTAAAACTGCAAGAGTCTGGCGAACGGGGATAGTTACCATCTGGCCGCCGCGGAGCAGCTCCGTGCCGAGAATGGGATTCTCTTTTCTGAAAACCTCAACTCTTTCAAGCGCCTCCTCTTTGCTGAATTCCTCAAAATCACCTATGAGAATATCGCTGTAGTCGCCGTCGTCGGCAACCCATGCAATGCCGAAAACGCCCTTAGGCAGCATATAAACCTTGTATTTATCCATACATTCGTTGCTGTCTGTACGGTTATAAAAGGCTCTGTATACTGTGAATTTTTCAAGCTTTTGCATATCCGCCTGAATACCGCAGCATTCCGGAAGTTGGGAGCGTATCGGACTTTCGCAGCCGCAGGAGTCAATAACAAGGTCGCCGAGAATGTCGCCGTCTGCAGTTTTGATTCCTATTACTCTGTCGCCAGCCATAACGGGAGCAAGTATTTCAGTGCCGTAAACGAATTTAACGCCCGCTTTTTCAGCTTCATCAATAATGAGGTTATAAATCTCTTTGCGCTCCATTTTAATGTCAGTTCCGCGCGCCTCGTCAATATCGTTGCGAAGAATAACTCTTCCCGAGGGCGGGCAGAAGCTCATATTGTGCATAGGAAGAAGTTTGCTTTCATCAGGCATCGGAAGACCTGCTTCGGTAATGGACTTGCTGTTGAAAATATCAGTCCAGTCGTAGCCCATATCTTCCCTTTGGTTTTTTTCATAAACCGTTACGTCAAATCCCGCCTTTGCAAGCTTGGCAGCGCAAACGATTCCGCCGTGGCCGCCGCCTGCAACAATAATCTTTTTTGCCATAAATATTACTCCTTTCAAAATTTACTCCTCTTAAATTATACCACAATTGTCTAATATTTCAACAAAAATCTGCTTTTGTTCATAAACCTGTAAAATAATCCGTCAATAAGTTCGGCGCTATGGTACATAAAACGGTACTGTAAAAATGATTTTCTTGTAATAAAAGGGGATAGGTGTTATAATTATGTCAAATAAAAACAGGAGGCGCTTATGACAAATTTTCTTCTTTTCGCAGCTCTTATTCTACTTATAATAATTATTATCCTATTAATAATATTCAGACCGAAAAAGGACGCAACGTCCGACGACCTTGCCGAGCGGTTTGACTCAGGCGCACAGGCGCTTGATAAAAAAATAGATAATTCCGCGGCACTGCTTGAACAGAGGATAGATATTAATTCAAAAAATTCCTCAAAGCAGCTCGGAGATATATCCGAAAAAATGCAGGGGTTAACCGAAAAGAATTACGAACAGCAGATTAAGCTTATGGAAACGCTTAATAAAAATGCTGAAAAACAGACGGAGCAGATAGGCAAGGCTATATCTGCAATGCAGGAAAGCAATGAAAAAAAGCTTGAGGAGATGCGTAAAACCGTAGACGAAAAGCTTACCGAAACTCTGGATAAAAGAATTAACGCTTCGTTTGAAACCGTTTCCGAACAGCTTAAAAAGGTATATATATCCCTCGGTGATATGCGCCGTCTTTCGGGTGACGTAACAAAGAGCGTTCAGGGACTCAACAGCGTTCTTACAAACGTTAAATCCCGCGGTACCTGGGCAGAGGTACAGCTCGGCAACGTGCTTGACCAGATTATCCCCGAAATGTACGAAACCAACGTTAAAACCAATCCTAATTATAACGGTCAGGTTGAGTTCGCCGTTAAAATTCCCAATGCCGACGACGATTCAGTAACCTGGCTCCCGATAGATTCAAAGTTCCCTATGGAGGACTATATCCGTCTTTCAACGGCTGCTCAGGAGGGCGATATTGCCGCTCTTGAAACTGCCCGCAAAGCGCTTGAAACAAGAATAAAAGGCGAGGCAAAGTCCATTAAGCAGTATATCTCCCTGCCTGAAACTACGCCTTTTGCAATTATGTATCTCGCAACTGAAGGGCTCTATGCAGAGGTTATGAGCAGTAAAAACGGGCTTGCCGAAAACCTTCAGCAGCAGGGAATTATGGTAGCTGGACCGAGCACGATTACCGCGCTTCTCAATTCGCTTGCAATGGGCTTTAAATCTATTGCGATTAACAAGAAGGCGAGCGAGGTTTACGACGTTCTCGGCGCAGCAAAGGCTCAGTACGATAAGTTCGGCGACCTGCTTGAAACTGCAAGAAAGCGCATTGAATCCGCAGGCAGAGCAATCGGGGATGCGGAAACCAAAAACAATTTCATTCAGCGCAAGCTCAAAACCGTTGAAACTCTTGACGAAGGTAAAAGCGACGAAATTTTGGGCTTAAACCAATAATTAACTGTAGGGACGGGCATTGCTCGTCCCTATAATTAAGAATTAAGAGTTAAGAGTTAAGAATTAATAACCGTAGGGGCTGACGACCCCGGCAGCCCGAAAAAACACCCCCGCAACACAGTTGCAGGGGATTGTTTTGGCCCGCCCGAAGGGATTTGAACCCCCAATCGTCAGAATCGGAATCTGATGCATTATCCGGTTATGCTACGGGCGGATATTCCATTTGCAGATAGTATTTTAACATCAAAAGTTTATCATTGCAACCATTTTGTTTTTCTGCTATAATGTCTGCGGTGAAAAAATATGGAAAACTCAGCACAAAAACAATTTGACAGAATGACGAAAACGCCGATAAACCGCCTTATTCCTCGCCTTGCGGTACCAACGGTTATATCAATGCTGATAACTGTTATTTACAATATGGCGGATACTTATTTTGTATCTAAAATCAGCGTTTCCGCGAGCGCCGCTACGGGCGTTCTTTTGAGTCTTATGGGGCTTATTCAGGCGTTCGGCTTTATGTACGGTCAGGGCGCGGGTAGCAATATCAGCCGCCGTCTCGGAGCAAAGGATATAGAAAGCGCAAGGCGATATGCTTCAACTGCGTTTTACAGCGCGCTTGCAGTTGGGCTTATCATCCTCGTTTTCGGGCTTATTTTTATCGACGGACTTATTGATTTGCTCGGGAGTACGTCAACTATTCATCCTTACGCCGTAAGCTACGGAAGGTGGATACTGATTGCCGCTCCCGCAATGACCACATCATTCGTGATGAATAATATTATGCGTTTTGAGGGTCAGGCAAAGCTCGCTATGTACGGGCTTATGGCAGGAGGCTTTCTCAATATAATCCTTGACCCGCTGTTGATATTTGTTCTTAAGCTCGGTATTGCGGGCGCGGGAATTGCAACGGCTTTTTCGCAATACGTAGGTATGAGCGTGCTTCTCGTTTTCTTTCTCCGCAAAAAGCTTCAGAGCCGCATTAATCCAAGGGATTTCAGCTTTGACCCTAAAGTTACGAAGGATATAATCGCCGTCGGTATTCCCTCCTTTGCAAGGCAGGGGCTTAATTCAATTTCAACTATGTTCTTGAACATTCAGGCGCATCCCTTCGGCGATGAATGTATTGCCGCAATGAGCATAACGGGAAAAATCGGAATGTTCATTTTCAGTTTCTGCCTCGGTATCGGTCAGGGCTTTCAGCCGGTTTGCTCGTTTAATTACGGAGCTAAGCTGTATGACAGAGTTAAAAGCGCAATTGCGTTTCTGCTGAAATTCGGAACCATCGTTATTGCCGTTATGTCCGCTATCTGCTTTGCCCTTGCGCCGCAGCTTGTAATGCTTTTTCGTAAGGACGCCGCAGTTGTTGAAATAGGTGCTGACGCGCTAAGAATTCTCTGCGTTGCAATGCTCTTTGTACCCGTTGTTATGACGGGAAATATGACCTTCCAGAGCATCGGAAAAGCGGGCAAGGCGTTTTTCCTTTCCTGTTGCCAGAACGGGCTGTTTTTCCTGCCGCTGATTTTTATTCTTCCCGCCTTAATCGGAGTCAGGGGAATAGAAGCGGCTCAGCCGGTTTCCTACGTTATCTCCGCATTAATCGCCGCCCCGATGCTCTATAAATTCACCAAATCGCTGTAGGGGGCGATTCACGAATTATCCGAAAGGACACTGAAATGAACAACCTTCCTAAACGCAAGTCTCTCCGCCTTAAAAACTACGATTATTCAGCAAACGGTGCATATTTTGTAACGATATGTACGCATGAGAAAAAGTGCATTTTGTCAACCGTAGGGGCGATTCACGAATCGCCCGAAAAATACTGTGTAAAACTCAATCGTTACGGCTCAATTGTAAGGCACTATATCAAAAAATCAGAAAAGCGTTTTTCCGTTATAATTCCGGAATATGTGATTATGCCAAACCATATTCATATGCTTATAGTTGTGGATAATTATGATCCTGAGCGGGCGATTCTTGAATCGCCCCTACAAAGTACCCGTTCGCAATTGTCAAAAATAGTGGGATATATTAAAATGAATACGTCTAAAGAAATACATCAAATTAATCCTGATATTAAGCTTTGGCAGCGCGGATATTACGATCATGTTGTACGCAATGAAGAGGACTATTTTCAACATTTGCAATATATTGAAGAAAATCCAAAAAAGTGGCTCCTCGGCAAGGACGAATATTATGCTTAAAGCCGGGAGCGCCCTTTATTCAATTACTTTTCCGCACCTTTTAAGGTGCGGCTTTTTTGTGCAAAATCGTTAAAATGTCATAGTATATTGCTGCAAAGAATATTAATTTGGAAAAATTTACAAATTGTTCAAAAATTACTTGACAAAGCATATAGATGTATAATATAATAAATCTGTAAAAATATATGGACTATTTGCGCTCTATGGCGTTAACAGTTTGTTCATTATTCAACAAAAGTGGTTTACCGTCGCGGTTTGTGTAGTCAGTAAACATCCGCGAAGCAATCTGTCATATGGTATACCGCAGCTGCTGAATAATGGAAAAGGAGGAAACTTTATGAAAAAAATGACGAAAAGACTTTTATCCGTCTTCCTTGCTGCAGTAATGGTATTTACTACGGTACCGTTTACTGCGATAGTTGCGTTCGCAAAGCGCACGGGAACGGATGTACCCACCTCTTATGCGTACCTGACGAAAAATCTTGACGGTTTTCAGAGTAGCGGCAACGTAACCTGGGACGCAACGGAGAAGGCGGCAAAGTTTGACGGCGGCACTTTAACTTTGAATAATTTTGACGCTTTCGCAAACGTTGACCACGACAGCGCTTTTGCCATCTGCTTCGATTTTAAAAAGACATCGTCTAACCCGACTTACGGCTTTGTATTCCAGCTGGATAACGGCGTAGGCGTAAACGAAAACCGTTTCGGCTTTAATGCCGGCGGAAGCGATGATCACCGAGGCTTAACCTACGCAACGATTAATAACAGCCACAATGTTTATTGGTCGCAGGATTTCGGTGACAGCAGCAAAGCGTTTATCAGTCAGAACAACGGTTCCTGGGGTACCTCCTGGAAGCCGGAAAACGATACCTGGTATAACGTTGCGCTGTTTATGGCGGGCGGCGAGCTGCAGTATTACCTGAACGGTAATTGGATTGGTACCTTTAACGCACCGTCTGAAGGAAGCCTTACGAACGCCCAGATTATGGATAATATGAAGAATCTTACCACGCTTTTCGTCGGTAAATCTTCCAACAGCGGCGACGGAACCTTCAGAGGCTACGTTAAGAACCTTCAGTTCTTCAGCTATGCGCAAAACAACGCTCCTTCGGCGTTGAAAACGGCGCTTGACGCGTATGAAGCCAAGATGGAGGACGGCAAAGTATATAAAAACCTTTCCAATGCTTATGCAAAGTATCAGCAGGCGGCAGCACGCTATGACGCCTATATTTACGGCGATTTGGATTTAACCGCGCAAACGAACGGCACCACCAACAGCGATTTGTTAAACGGTGCTTCGCAGGAGCTTGCGCTCGCTACGGGTGCTATGCAACCGTGTGAAGCAGCAAAAGCTGGCGTTACAACTAATCACGGCGTATTTAGTAATGATTCAAACAACGGAACGTATGCTGAGGCTTGTAATAATTTGCTTTATTTGCAGACCGGAATTCAGAAGAATTCTACATATTGCAGGGCATATAATGAATATGGTTCCTCTAAACCCAATGATCCATTTGTTAAAAAGGAATTATATTACCCCGAAGCAACGATGTTGTATGTTGATTCAAACAGTAAGCCTACAATACCTGTAATGCTGCGATTGTATTCAAACTCTGGCGGAAAGAAAAACAGATGGGCGCTTTCCGCTTTTCAAGCGAGCGGTTCAAACTGGGAACTTACAAAGAAGAACGGCTCTTATTTAAAGTGGTTTGGTAAATGCGGCGGCAACCTTGATTTCTCTTGGGCAATCAATGGCGGTGGCGGTGCATACTTTAATGCAACGAGTACAAACGACGGAAGTTATAGCACGAGTGATACTCTTCAAACTTGTGTTAAAGGCGGAACGTTTTCGTCAAACACATATGATGATGGAGTATATGCCAACTATATCACTTATACCGGCTCAATGAACGATAATACTACCGATGATACAATCACACCGTCTTTTACTGTTTATTGTAGCGGCGATAGTAATGCTTATAAAAACAGTGACAACTTAAACGGTACTGTTACCGGCGACGTTACTATCCATGTTATCAACTATGCTCGTTACCTCAATAAAGTTAATTCTAAAAAATCCGATATCGCTGCAGTTTGCGGCAATATTACAAACTTTAAAGAGGGCGGCGCTGCTGCTTACTTAGCAAAAGTTGACGAAATGACGGGCTTTGATATCAATAGTTATTTTACCTCTTCAAATGACTATACTACCTGTATTTCGGATATGACAACCGCTATGGGTAAGCTCGATTCTCCGCCTTCAACGACTACCGATACATCTAAAAACGTTTATAAAGCGGTAAAGAATGCTATCGATTACAGCGGAACTAATGCTGCGGGCGAAAACACGACCGTATTGGCAGCCGTTTCCAAAAAGACGGCAAACTCCGCTACCAATGGCGAAAATAACGGCGGTTACATCAAAGGCCTGTATCAGGATTTCATTGTGAAGTATAACGCAGCCGTTGCGGCTATGGCGGCGCTCGCCGATAAATCGGCTTATCCGACCGCAAGCGTGGCTACGACTGCAAGCAATCTTATTGCAGCATTCCAGGCGCTCGACGTTGTGGATATTGACCAGCCGACGGCTACCCCAGTCAGCGGCAGACTTCTCAGCGCTACCGATACTGTTACTGTTACCAATACAGAGTACAATAAGGATAACGGCGCACCGAGAGGCCAGACGGCATATACTGTTGCTTATAGCGACGGCAGTACCTCCGTTACGGGCTCAATTACCGGCGCAACCGCTTCTGCAACCGTAACCCCGTTCAGCGGCAAAACGACACCGGGCTTAACTGCAACGGTTACGGCTACCGCTTCGGCAACGCTGAGCGGCGACTCCTATTCGCGCGATTCGGCGGCATATACCTATACACTGTATACCGCTCCCGTTATCAGCAATACAAACGTAAATTATAACGAGGGCGTAGTTATTACCTCCACCAATGCCCAGACAGGTACTATTCAGTACAGTCTTGACGGTACAACATGGAGTAATTATAACCCGCAGAATCCCTATGCTCCGTTCAGCTCAACAACGGCTGATACCTCTACCGTTACAATTTATGTAAGAGAAACCAAAACGCTCAATGACTCCGAGAGTCAGAGCTATACGGTTACCTCTGCTACAAGCAGCTTCCTTCTTGAAAGAAGCGCGGACTTCGATATCAAGGCGAAGTATGCAGACGGCAGTATCCACGCAAAGGGCGCGAATTATTACGACGAAAACAGCCACTTTACGATTGATAATGCAGGTACCTATTCCGCTAATATAACCTATACTCTTTATATCGACGGCACGCTTGATAACAGCTATACCTACGATAAGGCAAACGGCATTGCTATGACGAGCGCTATTCAGAACGCCTCCTTCATCAAGATTGTTGCCTTTGCAACAGACAGACAGAATAATACAATCCAGACCGAAAAACTTCTCTTCAACGTAGCGAAATACTCTCCGATGATTTTCCGCGAGAGCTTCAATGCAGACGACGAAGAGAATGCGGTAAAGATTGAGAACATGACGATGTATAAAAAGACGAACGGTTCTTACAATCTTTACGCAACGCCCGCCGGCTCCTTCTCTCTTGAAAAGGGCGCCGGTACAAAGAGCGCTTCGGGAACGGAAGCCCACTCCTGGAGAAATAATGTTCTGAAGATTAACGCTAACAGCACTGCTCCCGGACCGGTTGTTACTTTTGAAAACAACCCGCTTTCAGAAAGCTACAGCACGATTAATGCGTCAGCTGCAAGAAGCGAGGGCGTAACGATAGCGTTCTGGCGTCACCTTGAGGACGGCAGCGGCAATACTGTTTCACTTCCCGCAAGCGGCGACGCAACGGGTTATCCGTGGCGCAACGCTATTGCGTTCCAGAAGAAGAACGATAATACCGCTTATTATATTATTGAGGTAAACGGCGTTAACTCAAGAAGAATTGACGGCTCCCACTATCAGGACGTTGTTCCCGAAAATCAGGATAAAACAGAACACGAAGAGGGCAACAACAACGGTGAATGGGAACACGTTGCAATTACTATTAACCCGAATACAGGTATTCATGTTTATACAAACGGCGTAGAGCACGATTATAAATATGTTAAAATTAATGCGGGCAGCGGCGAAAGCTCAAAGACAGATATCAAGAGCTATGAAGTCGGCGCTGAAACGACTGCCAACGCTGCTGAAATCATTAATTTCCTTACGGCGTCCGATACTGAGTTTACACTTGATAACGGCGTAATGTATGAGGGTAACGAGTATAATCTTTTCCTTGATGATATCCGTATTTATGCTCAGTCATTATCGCAGGTTGATATTAACAATATGTACACGGATGAATATGCCGACGTACAGACTAACGTTACTTCAACCTCTCACGACCCGACAACCGTAACCGTTTATACCCTCGGCGAGGCGGTAACTACGGATAACGGAACGAAGGCTGCAGGTTCCAAGGTCGGTCAGGAATTCATCGATTATTATAAGGTACCTGAAAGCAAAATATCTCAGATTGAGTATTATTCTTTCGGTACGGGCATGACTATTTATAAAGCCGGCGGAACTGAAAAGACAATTACCGGCGATATGCAGATTCAGTGGAACGTTCTCGGCGACAGCGAAGGCCGTTGCGGCTACCAGAATCAGGACCTCTTCGGCACAGAATACCATACAGCTCTTGCCGAGGTAGCAACCTATGTTCAGGGAACAGGCGCAAGTACCGGCGCGGGCCATCTTGTATGGGCGCCCCACGTAATGTATAACCTGACTCTTGACAAGTGGGTTTACTACGCAGCAATGTCCTCATGGGGTGTAAACCGTTCCGCAACCTTCTATGCAACGTCTAATAATCCGATTAGCGGTTATGCATACCAGGGTATGATTTATAAATCAAGTTCATATCATCCGAACGCTATTGATTCCTGCGTTTACTACGGATACGATAAGAACACGGGCAAGCCGATTAAGAGCGACCTGTATATGGTCATCGGCTCCTGGGGTCATGTGCACCGTGACGGACGCTACGACGCAATTTACGGTACGCAGATTAACGCTAACGGCTCCGCTCCTGCAGCACTCAGTAACAATATTGACTCACTTGAGGAGCCGGGAACTCCAAACAGCCTCGGAGTTAACAGTTATGCGTTAGTACGCGGCTATACCGGCGACCTTGAGGGAACGAACTATGAATCAGGCGGCTCCGGTGAGGGCGCTTACGTTCAGTATATTAACGGTTACTACTATCTGTTTGTATCCTACGGTCAGAACGAAGGCTCTTATACAGAGCGTGTATTCAGAGCAACTACGCCGCTCGGTACTGATAAGACGAATGCTCATATCAATACTTATACCGAATATACCGGTACCAACGGCTTCCAGGCGAACGATGACCGTTTGAAGTCCGTTCTGGATAACGACAATGCATTAATCAATTATGTTCGCGGTAACCAGATTCTTGCTCCGTTTGATAACAGTATCTATACCAAGACGTACCGTTCCACCGGTCATAACTCGGTATATAAAGCAAGAAACAACGACGGCGAATGGGTTTACATCAACGCCGTTCACGCAAGACCGTACGCTTCAAAGAGCCATAACTGGACGGCAGTTCAGGATAACGCGCTTGCAAAACGTCAGAGCGGCGGCGTAACCGGTAACGTTTGCTTCAATAATATGCTCGCTATTACCGAACACGGCTGGCTCGTTATGTATCCGTATCAGTATAACGGTAACGATTCCGTTTACAAAGAGGTTAAGGCAAGCAAGCTTGAAGGCCTTTACTACGGCAACAATATGCGCCAGATTGTAAACTCCGACTGGGGCAGCGAATATCAGTACACCATTCTTGCTAACCCCGAGGATGAATCCGATACAACGGGTACCATCTTCGGCGTAAGAGGCGAAAATGATTTCCGTATGAAGTTCAAGCTCGTTCGCGATGCTTCCGGCGATAAGGTTCAGTACTTCCGCGTTTATAACGATTCGGCAAGCTTTGCTCAGATTCTCGCGGATAGCGTTTCACCGATTCACGAAGGCGTTATCGGTATTCATAACAAGAGCGGCGAAAGTGTTCCTATGATTGCTACTCTTAACATCGATTCTAATAGCGAGGAATACGGAATGCAGTTCTGGGCGTACAGAATGGGTAACATTCCCGACGTTGATAAGGTTATCTCCCACGGCGACCTCGTTTCAATGGACGGCGTTATCTATACTCACGCGTCCGATAAGGAAGTGCTTGCACTTGCGGGAACCAACGTATCCGCAACCTCAGAAAAGGGTAAGGCAGCGCTTGCATCGGGTTATGCAGTTTACGGTCAGGAAATTTCAAATAACTACACTTATGGCCAGAACAACTATGCTTCCGGCGGTGAAAGATATACCACTCTTACTACCAAATTCCCGGCAACCGTGGATATGGATAAGGCGGGTAATATCATCTCGCTTAACGATAACGATTACTGCCGTTACTACGGTGAAACAGGTTCAAATATGCGTTTCGTTGAGCTGAATAACGGTAAGTGGTGCACGAAGAACGCTGACGGCTCCTATACTCAAACCGCATATACGGATGAACAGGCTGCCGCAGCTGTAGAGGCAGACCCGTCGCTTGAGCTGTATAAGGTTTACGGCATTGAGGGTAAGGTTTCCTCATTCTTCCGTTACTACGATAATACAAACGACGGTATCGGCGTAAGGCGTAACGGTTATCCCGAAATCGGTGTAACTCTTGTTATTTCCTACGTTGACGTAACAGACGGAACAAAATACAGCGAGTTTGAATTCTGTTATGTAATGCCGAACCCGGCTTGGGCTCACACCCTTGCCGCAACAAGAAACCTTAAGATTGATAAGGTTGTTGGTGTCAGTACAAATAACTATCAGTCCTCCTACGGTATATTCAACCGTTTCGAAGGTTCCTCGGGTGAAGCAACTGACTATTATTCGTCTATGTTGTACTACTCCTCCAGAGGCACAACTGATGAGGTCGGTTACGGCACCGGCGTATCCGGCTACCTTTCCGATTTCGGTACTTCAGCAACTAATAAAGACTTGTCTGAACTCTCTTATATTAAAAACCTTTATAATTTCTACGACGATAAATCCGTCGGCGTAAACTCCGGTTCCTTCGCTGCGTGGACGCATGAGGATAAGGGCTTTAACGCGTATACCGCATCGCCTGACTTAATCAACGTAAATTATTATGTTGACTATTCAGATAAAAACGAATACGGCAAACTTATTACTGTAAGCGGCAGCGGTGTTCCTACGGGTTATCAGTTTAAGATGAAAACTAATAACTTCCTTTGGAAGAACTATGCTGATTCATCTATCTTTGACGTAACCTCGTATGCAAAGAATACAACAGGATTAAACGTTTCTTATACTTCAACATATGATAACGATTCTTCTCAGTGGGAAGGTCCGAACATTGATGATTATAAGAGTTCTAATACCGATGTAGGTGTTTATAAGACCAACTATGAGCACTTCGGTACGGACGTTACCTTCGCAGGTAAGAAACGCTGGTATGATGACGCAATGCTCTTCCATACCGATATGAGACAGGGTTCTTTCACAGGCGTAACAGTAAACAGTACCTATAATTATACGCTGAATTACAGAAACAAGCTTCTGTATTACTTCTCTGACGGCACAAAGAGAATGCTCAAGGGCGATACTGACCGAAAGACCAACTATGTTGACGATACCAAGTACAATGACGGTACCGAAACAAGATTCAGTGTTTATAATTACCTTAATAACGGAGCGTATACAACAGCTTCTAACGGTAAAGCAGCTACGAATGCTTGGGAAGGTACTGCAACCTTTACCGGTAAGTCTTCCGTAAAGCAGAACAATATTGATGACTTATATGATAGGTATAAGAATAATACATCAGGTATCGTTGGCGGATTAGATGAAAAAGGTAAAAAGAGACTTTATGACGGTTACTACTATTATCATTTCACGAATAATTATGACAGAGAGGACTGGACGGACAGTCTGGCTACCGCTCAAACCAGCAGCACCGGCGATTACGGCAGACTTGACGTAACAGCTGAAAATCTTGCTAACTATATTCTTGAAATGGGTAACTACCATAAGATTTCCGACTTTGCCTGCGGCGGCGGCCGTATGGTCGGTAATGAAACCTATCATTACTACAATATCGGCGTAGATACCTGCGATAAGGGTGCTGCACGTGATTTCATTGATACCTACGGTCTTAAGCTCCTTGCGGTTACTGAAGACCCGGTAACTCATAAAAAGACTGTTATCCGTGATGCGGATACCGGCAGACCGACTATTATCGGCGATATGAACGTAGAGGATATTTCCGCTGCTTCCTACCGCGATTACATCAATGCGATTGCCAAACTTCACTGGTTCGTCAAGAACCCGCAGAACACGCTTCAGAACGACCTGAAGGGTGAGACCACTTACGACGATGTAGACGCAATTCAGAACGCTTCCGCAGATGAATACACCACCGCTTACAGCAATGGCGTAGCTCTCTACTATCAGGATAAGACCGGCGCCAACATCTTTACGGACGGCACCACCAATACCGACGCCGTTCAGGCTCAGCTGATTGACGACGTTATCAAGGCTTATGAAAACCTTTATACCGTAGAGGATTACAAGCGCGTTGAGCAGGAATACAAGGCAACGAAGGATGCAATTGATGCAGCGATTGAAGCTGCAAGCGGCGATTATACAGACGAATCCATTGCAAATTACAATAAGGACTTTGAGGCTATTAAGAAAGCAGTTGAGTATTATACCGATATTACCGGCGTCAATAAGGACGAGGATATCGACTCCACGCTTCTTGACTTCGATGACGATGAGTACTGGAGATACTCCAATTACTCCGGTGCTGATTATGAAACCCTTCGTGACGCAATGCAGGAAATTCAGAAGTCCCTGATGCCGAAGGTTGTTACCTCAGTTCTCTCAACAACGGCTACCTCTCAGGCGGGCGTAGTAAGAGACGGTGTGTTCGACACAAACAGCATTCAGACCAAGCGTATTGACCAGTGGGCATCTCTTTATAACGCTGTTTGCAACGCTGACGGCTCACAGTTCAATACCGCCGACGGTACGGTTCAGACTAAGGCTCCGATTGCAAGATATGACACGGAAAATGCCGAGGTTAAATCACTGAATGACGTTCTCAACATCAAGAGAGTTGAAAACGACCCGTCCACGCATCTCGATTACGTTGTTTACAGAACGGAGCTTCCCGCAGGAACTACCGCTCATGAGGCAACCTACTACGATGCGAATAACGGTACAGCTGACGTATACGTTGGTATTGACGATAATAACGACGGTACGTTCGATGATTATGCGTTGATTTCCTCCGACCAGAAGGACGTTAATGCTGAGAACTACGAACTGTCACAGATGACGGTTGATTCAGTTGATATCAAGGATGCATATGACGCGTACAATGCTGCATATGACGTTGTATCAGAATCTGTAATCCGTGATAAGTATACTGACGCGGGTAAGGCGATTCTTGATAACGCACTTTCAACGAGATATAACGCTGTTAACCCATATAACTTTGTATATCTCAAAGCAACGCAGGATGATGTTAATGAATATGCTGCTATTACCGGCAAGACGGCTCCGTTCTCCGCGAACGATGACCTGAAGTGTACAGGTATCGGAGAAACCGACCCGATTACCGCATATCTTCTTTCAGAAACCAATAAGCTTGAAGCTGCGGTTGAAGGAGAATACCCGTATATCCGCAAGTTTACTGTTGACTTTGACGTTACCGGCGGTGCAAATACGTACGCTACACAGACGAAGCAGGCATACTACGGCGATATGGTAAGCTTCACAATTCCGGAAGAAGCTCGTGCAAATGCAACGTTCTCTTATCAGTACTATGATGATGAGGGAGAAGCAACCTATGCCGATAAGGAGAAATACACCTTCAACGGCGATACTCTTACGAGAGTTGCCAAGAGCAATATGACTATAACCGCCAAGGTAACGAATGCTGCGGTAGCCGAGGGCTATAAGGTTGAAATCCGTAATATCTACGGTACGGTTATTGATATTCGTTACTGTGCTAAGGACAATCTTCCTGAGGGCGACGTTGCAGCGCTTGTAATAAACGGCGAAACAATTGAGCCTAAGAGCGTTCCGTTCTATACCTTCACTAAGTGGGAGCGTTCAATTGACGATGAAACCTCAACTGCAGTTTATACTCCTGTATATACAGCAGGCGACGGCGTAACCTTTAACGTTGAAGGCATTGATAATTCAAAGGTAAGCGGTGCATCTGCTACTGCTTCAGGCTCAACAAGCTACACAACGGCATTTGATGAGCTCGTAACAATTGATGCGTCCGACGTAAGCGGCTTCTACGCTTGGGCAACAGAAATTGTTGACGGCGGAGCTACTAAGTATCAGATAGCTTCCTACAGCCCGTCATACAGCTTCTATGCAGTTTACGGCGAAAAGTTCGTTCCCGTTATCAAAGTAAGCAACGATTACAAGGTTGGTGAAACAACACTTACTGCTGCGAACGTAGACAGCGTATACGATATTAAATATGACGGCGACGGCGTAATTACCGCCGACAAGGTTCTCAAGCAGAAGCTTGACGATAAGGCTCCGTTCATAGCAACCGTAGGCGCTAAGATGTCTGATTCAAATACTGCTGCAACGGTTTACTGCCGTGTAACAGAAGGCGCTTTAATTACACCTTCCGAATACGCAGTTCTTGCCCGCAGTATTGCAACAGCAGATGCGGATATTAAGAATACTCTTGTTCCGTCAGTTGCTTCTAAGTTCAAGACTTCAACGGTTCTTTCAACAGGACAGTTTATCTTCACTATCAGAAAAGCAACTCCGTTCGCAAGAAGAGTTCTCTTCCGCGGATATATTACCTATGATTTCAATTATGAATTCGGCGGTACAAACACTCAGCAGGATGCAAGCGCTAAACTGAATATCGGTGAGTATTCCGATTCTGTAGCGATTGCAAATCTTGCATAATCACAGCTTAATAGGAGGTTTAAATATGAAAAGATTTTATACAGCTCCTGAGGCTGAGATTGAAAAGTTTACATTCGTTGATGTTGTAACAATGTCACCCGAGACTACCACTAAGCAGGGTATTCTTGACGGCGGCGAAGAAGTTTCAGTATCAGACGATTTCTAAACGAATAAAAACGCAGGGTGAAAGCCCTGCGTTTTTTGTATCGGTTGTAAATCACCGTAGGGGTCGGCTCGCTGCACGGACGCCCTCTCTGTCGCTTCGTGACATTTCCCACGGGAGAGAACCCCGTCAACACGTTTTAACAAAAAACGGACGGCTTCTGCCGTCCGTAATATTTATCTGTTTTCCTTTTTACCTAAGCCAACAAGCTTAACAATAACCGTTGAAAGAACGAGGTTTATTGCAAGCTCAATAACAAAATTAAGACCTATAACGCCGACGATAAGGAACTTTCCTGCGTCCTCTACTCCTGCAGCCTTGCCCCATTCGCTGATAGTAGGCATAAAGAATATTAAGCAGCCTATTGCAAATATTCCCGTGTTAACTACGGGTGCCGTTATTCCTGCGCAAATCGCCGCGCCGAGGCTGTTTTTCTTTTCAATCAGCGTGTAAACCGCTCCTGCGCAAAGTCCTGCAAGCGCGCCCTTAAGCAAAACGGTTATTACTGTTCCTACAGGATTTACAGCTAAAAACGCCGCTGCGTCGCCCGAAAGAAGTACCGTAACGCCGAAAACAAGTCCGAGCCATGCTCCCGCGCCTATTCCGTAAAGTGCTGCGCCTACGATGATTGGTATCAGTACGAGCGAAATTGAAAATGTTCCGAACTTGATAAAACTGCCAAGCAGCTGCAGAACAACAACAATCGCCGTGAATAATCCGACACCGACAATCTTCTTTGTCTTACTGTTCATATTTAGTTTTCCTTTCTGCTACCGTTCAAAAGGGTTGCCCCTCGGGAATATCCTATTTTTCCCACTGATACAGTGCGCCTATATTATAACTTATTTTATTGATTTGTCAATCCTTTTAATAATAAAAAGCCGTGCCACTTTCGTGATACGGCTTTTACATTTTTATTCTATCTTGCTGATTTTCGGGAAGTATCTGAATTTAACCTTGCCCACTATCAGCTCTTTATCAACGTATTTGTTTTCCCAAAAGCGTGAATCCTCTGAGTGATTTCGGTTATCGCCAAGGCAGAAATAGCTGTTTTCGGGCACCTCAAACGGTCCGTAGTAGCCGGTAGGAGTTTCCGTTGTAACAAAGTCATCGCGTAGCTTTTCCTTTTGTCCGTCCGTGTGGGTAACGTAAACGAGGCCGTTAACAATTTCAACCTTTTCCCCGGGGAGACCGATAATTCTTTTAACAAAGAAGGTTTTGTTATCTCCGGCTGCAACCGCGTCGGGAAAACGGAAAATAATAATGTCGTATCTTTCGGGGTCCTTGTCCTTGTATTCAAGTCGGCTTGCAATAATTCTGTCGCCCTCCTGAATTGTGTTGAGCATTGAGCCTGTAGGAACAACAGCGTTTGCAAATACAAAGGACTTAAGCAAAATTGCAATAACAAGCGCAATAACTATCGGAAGGCAAAAATCAAGCGCTTCCATTAAAAATGATTTTTTCTTAGCTTCTTTTTTACTCATATCGTTTTACCTCTGTTTAGCAAATTTTAAAATAACTGTTTCAAACGGATGAAGGGTTAAATCCATCTTATCGTTGTAATTAATAACCGCGTTGCCGTCAATATCGCCTTTGCAGTAAATGTTTTCTCTTTCAAAACCTTCAAAACCTTCGGGTGCGCCCATAAGCTTGTTAAAGGTCAGCGTCATTGAGGTTGTTGCTGAGGTTGGATTTCTAAGCGCAATAATGCCGTCGCTTTCACTCCAGGAGAAATATCCGTAAATATTGTTATCCTCTGGCTCGCCGCCAATGAACATTCCGTTTTTAAGGGTATTAAAATTATCCTTCTGGAACTTCATAACCTTTGAAAGTGATTTCCATTTATTATCGTTCATCATTTCGGGGGAAAGGTGAAGCTCGTTAAGACCTGCGCCTCTTACAGCGTTCCAGTAAAGGTATTTTTCAAACTCCTCGTCCGTATAGTCGACCTTGTAGTTTTCCGCTGCCATTTTAGCGTATATCGGCTCGTGGTTATAAATTGCGCCGAGCGGAAGCTGAGCTGAACGCCTGCATAAAAGGTCATAGTATCTTGTGTCACGGTAGGTAAGCTCTGAATCAAGAATGCTCTGCTCCTCAAGGTTTTCACAGAAGCCTATATCGTCGCTGTTCTGAATCCATATAGAGTTAACCCACTGAAGCCACCAAGGGGATGGAGCGATGTAGCAGGTCAGATTAATGAATAAGCTTTTTCCCGCTTCGCCGGATTTTCTGATTCTTTCAAAAAGTTGAGTAAGCTTTGTATAAAGGTCTGTAATATAGTACATATTGTTGCTTCCGCCAACCGCGTGGTCGTGGCTTTCGTCTGTGCAGGCGGTAAGCGCAAAGCCGTCAAGCTTTAAGTAGGAAAGGTTGTACTTTTCAATCGTTTCGCAAAGGAAGTTGCCGAGTAAGCCTAAATATTTTGAGGATGCAACGCAAACCTCGTCGGCGTTGTTATTCTTATAGCCCTTCTTAGCGGACTGTACCTTCTTTGCGAATTTCTTTGAATGAGAATAACCGCCTCTCGGACTGAGCCAGAGCCCTAAGCCGCTGCCGATTTCATCGCATTTTGCCTTAATATCGTCAAGCCCGTTCGGGAAGCTTTTATTAAATTTCCAGAAATCTGCTCGGTAATTCCACCAGCCGTCGTCAACCGTATATGCGTCAAACGCAGGAACTCCGTTCTTTGCAGCACCTTGGCTGATTTTTTCAAAAAGCTCGCAAACGCTCTTTGAGCTGATTTTTGCATAGTTATCGTACCAGGTGTTAAACTGAAATCTTATATCGCTCTTCTGCCTGATAAAATCGATATACTCAAAAAACGCTTTTTTAACCTCGGTAACGCTGTTATCCTTAGCGGCGCCGATAACGGTTATCGGGCATTCAAAGCCCCTGCCTACGCTTTTGCCGATATAGTATTTTATTCTTCCCATACCGTGGTGAATTCTGTTATCGGTAGCGGGAAGCTCGCAGCCGAAGAAAAGACTGTCAATATAAAACGGCTGACCCAGCGCAGCCCATTCAGAGGGAATAAAGCCGCCGTCAACCCTGTCAACGCCAAGGTGAGTCTGTGAGTTTGTAATGCCGATGTAATCAAGGTAAATAAAGTCAATCTCTTTTTCATCGCTCTGGTCAAGCACAAGCTGTTTGCAAATTGTGTTTTTATCGTCGCCAACCCAGTATTTCAGCGTAACGGTAATGCCCTGATTTTCTTCAAAAACAAACTTAAGCTTGCCGTCCTCCTCAACGGAATCAACGACGGGGAGTCCCTTTGCTGAAAAATCGCTGCCATCCGTAAAGCGGATAACGAATTCGCAGCCGTTACCGCCGGGTATAAAACTCGTGCCGGAATATTTGTTTATAATCTGGCTTGCGAAAAAATTGTTGTTTACAATTTTAAACTCGCGTTTAATACGGTTACTTTCAAGATGAAACATATTACTTCCTCTTTTTAAGTTAGATTTGTTCGTTTATGCTCTCAAGTGCTTTTGCAAGCTGGTCAGGGCACGAGGTACCCTTAAAGTTGCAGTCAATTCCCTTGAGAATCGGAATAATCTCGTCTGTAGTCTTTCCTTTAACGAGGGCGGAAATACCCTGAAGGTTTCCGTTGCAGCCGCCAAGGAACGAAACGCTGTTTATAGTTTTGTCGTTTTCGTTAACGTCTACGGTAATCTTGCGCGAGCAGGTACCGTGTGTTTTATATTCAAAAGTCATAATTTGCTCCTCTTTTAGTCCGGGTATCCGTTGGGGTTGGAACTCTGCCAACGCCACGAATCCTCACACATTTCTTCAATTCCGCGCTCAGCCTTCCATCCGAGCTCCTTATAAGCCTTGCTCGGGTCTGAGTAGCAGATTGCAATATCTCCGGCGCGGCGCGGTTTGATAGAGTAGGGGATTTTAACGCCGCTTGCCTTTTCAAAAGCCTTAACGACGTCAAGCACGCTGTAGCCGACGCCCGTTCCGAGGTTGTAGATGAAAAGACCGTTCTCGCCTCTTACCTTTTCAACAGCCTTAACGTGGCCGAGAGCAAGGTCAACAACGTGGATATAATCGCGGATTCCCGTTCCGTCGGGAGTCGCGTAATCGTTTCCGAAAACGCCGAGCTCGCTTCTCTTGCCGATAGCAACCTGAGTTATGTAAGGCATAAGGTTGTTCGGAATTCCGTTCGGGTCCTCACCCATTGTACCGCTCTTATGAGCGCCGATAGGATTGAAGTAGCGGAGAAGGCAAATGGACCATTCGTTGTCGCTGTCGTAAAGGTCCTTCATAATACATTCAATCATATATTTCGTTCTGCCGTACGGATTTGTAACTCCGCCAACGGGCATATCCTCAGTAAGCGGGGAACTGTTGTTCATTCCGTAAACGGTAGCTGAGGAAGAGAATACAATCTTCTTACAGCCGTTCTTTCTCATAACGTCAAGAAGAACGAGGGTGCCGTTAACGTTGTTATCAAAGTATTCAAGGGGCTTTTCGCAGCTTTCGCCAACTGCCTTTAAGCCTGCAAAGTGAATAACGCTGTCAATTTTTTCGCTGTCAAAAACCTTCTGAAGCCCGTCAGCGTCTCTTATATCAACCTCGTAAAACGGAAAATCCTTCCCAACGAGTGCCTTAATTCTGTCATATGATGATTTTTTACAGTTGTAAAGGTTATCAATAACAACAATATCAATCCCTGAATTCATAAGCTCAACGCAGGTGTGAGAGCCGATATAACCAAGTCCGCCTGTAACTAAAACTGCCATAGTGTTTTTCTCCTTAGAAAATAGTATTAAAATTTTAAAAATGCTGAATTATAAATATGAACCTTTAATTCCGAATTCCGAATTCCGAATTCCGAATTAATCAGTACGCCTTGCCCCAGTAGAGCATATGCTTAGCGGGCTTTCCGCAGCAAACGCATTTATCGCTGATTACTTCCTGCTCAAAGGGAATACAGCGGGAACCGACGCCGGTAATCTCCTTAACCTTGTCCTCGCATTCTTCGTCTCCGCACCACATTGCCTTAACAAAGCCGTCGCCGTTCTTTTCAAGAAGCTCGGTAATTTCGTCCATAGTTTTTGCAACGTAGGTTCTGCGCTCTCTGTTTTCAAGGGCTTTCTGATATATACCTTCGCGTACCTCGCTGAGTTTTTCAAGGATAACGTTTTCAATATCGTCAAGGGATACGAAGGTCTTTTCTCTGTTGTGGCGCGTTACAACAACGCACTGATTTTTCTCTATGTCCTTAGGACCAATTTCAACTCTTACGGGAACGCCCTTCATCTCGTATTCGGCAAATTTCCAGCCCGGTGAATTCTCGCTGTCGTCAATCTTAGCGCGGCAAACCTTTTTGAGCCTGTCGCAGAGCTCGTTTGCTTTGTCAAGAACGCCCTCCTTGTGCTGTGCAATGGGAACGACGATTGCCTGAATCGGAGCAACGGCAGGGGGAAGAACGAGCCCGTTGTCGTCGCCGTGAGTCATAATGATAGCGCCGATTAAGCGGGTTGTCATACCCCATGAGGTCTGATGGGGATACTGAAGCTTGTTCTCCTTATCGGAAAACTGAATATCAAACGCTCTTGCAAAGCCGTCGCCGAAGTAGTGGCTCGTGCCCGCCTGGAGAGCTTTTCCGTCGTGCATAAGCGCCTCAATGCAGTAAGTGCGCTCCGCTCCCGCAAACTTGTCGCTCTCGGTTTTCTGTCCCTGAACAACGGGCATTGCAAGGTACTTAGTGCAGAACTCGGTGTAAACGTTGAGCATTCTCTCGGTTTCCTCAATAGCCTCCTGGGCGGTAGCGTGGAGAGTATGTCCCTCCTGCCATAGAAATTCTCTTGAGCGGAGGAAGGGACGGGTTGTCTTTTCCCATCTTACAACGCTAACCCACTGGTTGTAGAGCTTCGGGAGGTCTCTGTGTGAGTGAACAATGTTTTTAAAATGCTCGCAGAAAAGAGTTTCAGAGGTCGGGCGAACGCAGAGCCTTTCCTCAAGCTTTTCGCTTCCGCCGTATGTAACCCAGGCGCATTCAGGCGCAAAGCCCTCAACGTGGTCCTTTTCCTTTTGAAGAAGGCTTTCGGGTATGAACATAGGCATACAAACGTTTTCGTGGCCTGTTTCCTTAAACATACCGTCAAGTATTCTCTGAATATTCTCCCATATAGCATAGCCGTAAGGCCTTATTACCATACAGCCTTTTACGCTTGTATATTCAATAAGTTCCGCTTTTTTGCAAACGTCCGTGTACCATTTAGCAAAGTCCTCGTCCATTGCAGTTATAGCGTCTACCATCTTTTTTTGCTGAGCCATATCTATCTCCTTAAATATAATTTATAATAAATTTTCTATATATTATAAACCATTTTATCCAATATGTAAACATAAAATTTTATATTATTTTGATAATACTTATTGTATAAAAAATTGTGCAATTTTCATATTGAATTTTAAAAAAAGAGTGCTATAATATAGGGTATTAATTAAGAGAGGATTGGGGGTATGTTATGGTGTTTACTCCTGTCACAATGAAGATAGATCTGGCAAAAGAGCTTGCCGAGGAGCTGAGTATTGAGGAGGTCTTTTCCTTTAAAATAGGGAATACCTCAATATCCGTTGATGAATCAACGGTTGTATCCGTAATAATAACGGTTGCAATGACGCTGCTCGCTCTGATTTTAACCCGTAACCTAAAGGTTGAGGGCGAGCTCACAAAACGCCAGCTTCTTCTTGAAATGCTGTATATAAAGGCAGAGAATTTCTTCAAAGGAATGCTTGAGCCGAAGGCGTACCGGTATATACCGTGGCTTATGAGCGTTGCGCTTTATATCGGCGTTGCGAATATCATAGGGCTTTTCGGTATGAAGCCGCCTACTAAGAGTATGCAGGTAACCGCGGTTTTAGCTGTAACGAGCATAGTCCTCGTTGAATATGCGGGCATTCGCGCAAAGGGCTTCGGCGGAAGGTTAAAGGCGTTTGCAAAGCCGGTATGGATTATAACGCCGATTAATATTCTTGAGCTGTTTACAAAGCCCATGTCACTGTGTATGCGACTTTTCGGTAACGTTCTCGCAGCGTTTACAATTATGGAGCTTATTAAAATAGTAACGCGGAATATTCTTATTCCTATTATTCCGAGCCTCTATTTTGATATATTTGACGGCTTGCTTCAGGCTTACATCTTCGTTTTCCTAACAACTATCTACATCGGCGAGGCTGTTGAAACTCCCGAGGAGGAGCCAAAGGAAAAGAAGATTAAACATAAAAAATTAAAAACAAAAACTAATTAAAGGAGAAAAATTATGGGACTTATTGCTATAGGCGCAGCAATTGCTGTATTAGTAGGTATCGGCGGCGGTATCGGAATCGGTATCGCAACAGGTAAGGCTGTTGAGGGTATTGCCCGTCAGCCCGAGGCTGCAGGCAAGATTCAGACAGCGCTCATTCTCGGCGGCGCTCTTGCAGAAGCAACGGCTATCTACGGCCTCATTATAAGTATTCTTATTATCTTTATGCTTAAATAAACTTACTTAACCTTTACTGAAAGGACTTTTAACTATGTTAAAATTTGATTGGAATGCGCTATTTGTTCTTATCAATTTAATAGTGTTTTTCCTGCTGATGAAAAAATTCCTTTTCGGAAGAATTGCCAAGGTTTTGGAGCAGAGAAGGGAAATGCTTGATTCCGAGTTTAAAAAGGCTTCTGAAACTAATGCAGAGGCTGATAAAAAGCTCGCGGATTATGAAAGCAAAATCGCCGGTTATGAGGCTGAGGGAGATAAAATCATTTCCGATGCAAGAGACAGCGCAAAGGTTGAATATGAAAAGATTATTCAGCGCGCTGAGTCCGATGCCGATTCTATGAAGGAAAAGGCTCGCGAGCAAATCAGAATTGATACTCTTAATGCCAGAAAAGCCTCCCGTGAGGAAATTGCTTCTCTTGCTATTGAAGCGGCTGAAAAGGTTGTTGCTTCTTCAGTTGACGCTAAAACCGACAGCGCTATATTTGATGATTTTTTAAACGAGGGCAGTGTTGATGAATAATATTGATGAATACATCGCCCTTCTTAAAAACGCCAATGTAGGCGAGGGCGATATTGAAAAAGCACAGGCTATTATTGACGCAACTGACGAGGTTGCAAAAATCCTTGACAGCAGCGCGGTTAAGCTTGAAGAAAAGAAAATTGCAATCGCTGAGCTTTTCCCGAACAATGTCAGAAAAGCCCTGCTTAAAATCAGCGAGGATTGCAATATTTCTCAGTTTGATAAAATTGCCAAGGCGTATCTAAACGAGCTCAATAAGCTCAGCAATTGCGCCGAAGCGGTTATTACCTGCGTAAACGAGCCCGATGACGAACAGCTTGAGGGCTTTAAAAGTTTTGTTAAAAAAGAGACGGGAGCAAGCGCTGTTAAGCTTGAAATAAAAAAGGACGCTTCTCTCCTCGGCGGCTTTACAATGAGAATAGGCAATAAGCTTTACGACAGAAGCCTTAAAACAAAGCTCAAGGATATCTCGGCAGCCGTTGCGCAGAAGGCGAAAAAGAATAATAACGTTGACGCTGAGGGAATTATTTCCATTCTCCGCGAGGATATTAAAAACTTTGAATTCGTTACGGATACAGAGGAAATCGGAACGGTAATTTCTATCGGCGACGGTATTGCAACCATTGAAGGCCTTGACAGCGTAATGTACGGCGAAATCGTTATTTTTGAAAGCGGCGTCAAGGGAATGGTTCAGGATATTAAAAAGAATACCGTGGGCTGTATTCTCTTCGGCAACGAGGATGATGTTTTTGAGGGTTCAAGGGTTAAAAGAAGCTATAAAAAAGCAGGCGTTCCCGTTGGTCGTGAGTTCCTCGGCAGAGTTATAAACGCGCTCGGCGAGCCCATTGACGGCGGCGACGATATTTCCGCCGACGAATACCGTCTTGTTGAGCAGGAAGCTCCTTCTATTGTCGACAGAAAATCCGTTTCCGTACCGCTTGAAACGGGAATACTCGCGATTGACAGTATGTTCCCGATAGGCAGGGGACAGAGAGAGCTTATTATAGGCGACAGGCAGACCGGTAAAACCTCAATTGCTCTTGATACAATCATTAACCAGAAGGGTAAGGACTGTATCTGTATTTACTGCGCAATCGGTCAGAAGGCTTCAACCGTTTCAAAGCTTGTAAGCGACCTTAAAAAGCACGACGCGCTAGATTATACGGTTGTTGTATGCGCAACTGCGGCGGACCCCGCGTCCCTTCAGTACATTGCGCCTTATTCCGCAACCGCAATCGCAGAGCACTTTATGTATAAGGGTAAGGACTGCCTTATTGTATACGATGATTTAAGCAAGCACGCCGTTGCGTACCGCGCAATTTCGCTGCTTCTTGAAAGACCTCCCGGAAGAGAGGCGTACCCCGGAGACGTATTCTATCTTCATTCAAGACTGCTTGAGCGTTCAAGCAGGCTCACTCCCGAGCTCGGAGGCGGCTCAATTACCGCGCTCCCGATTATTGAAACTCAGGCGGGCGACGTTTCCGCTTATATCCCGACCAACGTAATTTCCATTACCGACGGTCAGATTTATCTTGAAAGCGATTTGTTCTTCAGCGGTCAGCGCCCTGCGGTTAACGTAGGCCTTTCCGTATCGCGTGTAGGCGGTGCGGCACAGACTAAGGCGATGAAAAAAGCCTCGGGCTCGCTGCGTGTTGACCTTGCTCAGTTCAGGGAAATGGAGGTATTCACCCAATTCTCCTCAGACCTCGACGAGGAAACGAAGGAGCAGCTCCGCTACGGCGCAGGGCTTATGGAGCTGTTAAAGCAGCCCCTTGGAAGTCCTATGTCGCTTTCGCATCAGGTTATCACTCTTGTCGGTGCAATCGGCAGGAAGTTTAACGATATTGAAAAAAGCGAGCTTAAAGCTTTTCAGAAAAAATTACTCGCTTACTTTGATGAAACTCATTTTGATATCGTGGGCGAAATTCAGGACAGAAAAGTTATTGACGACGGTATCAAAGAAAGAATTTATAAGGCAATAGACGAATTTAAGGAAAATTCAAATGGCTAATGCAAGAGAAATTCAGAGCCGTATGAAGTCAATTAAGGATACTATGAAGATTACAAGCGCAATGTATATGGTATCCTCCTCAAAGCTTCAGAAGGCGCGTAAACGACATAAAGATACAGAGCCTTATTTCAATATGCTCCAGGAGGGTCTTGCTAAAATGCTTGCCGTAAGTCCCGAGCTTGGCACAGAGTATTTTGACGACCGACCCGAAAAGGGCGAGGACGAGCGTATTGCGGGTTATCTTGTAATAACCGCCGATAAAGGTCTTGCAGGCGCGTATAACCATAACGTTATTAAGCTTGCGGAGCAGAAAATGGGCGAGGACGGTCCCGATATGCTCTTTGTTGTAGGTCAGCTCGGACGGCATTATTTTGAAAAAAAGGATATTCCTATTGATATCAATTTCAATTTTACCGCCCAGAATCCGAATATGAACCGTGCAAGGCATATTGCGGCAAGGCTTCTTGATTTGTTCCTCAAAGGGGACATTGACGACGTTTACGTTATTTACACTAAAATGGTGAATTCAATAACAACGCAGACTGTCTGCAAAAAGGTACTTCCTCTTAAAGAGGAGCGCCTTGCCCTTAAAAACGGAATGGACGCTTCGGATTATGAAAACGTTGAGTTTATTCCCGACGCACAGTTTGTGTTTGACAAAATAATTCCCGATTACACAACAGGTTTTATTTACGGCGCGTTGGTTGAGTCCTTCTGCAGCGAGCAGAATTCAAGAATGATGGCTATGCAGACCGCAACCGAATCGGGCGAGGAAATGCTCAAGGAGCTTTCAATGCAGTATAACCGTGCGCGTCAGGCTGCGATAACTCAGGAGATAACCGAGGTTGTATCGGGCAGCCGTAAAAAGAAAAAGTAAGTACAGGTGCTTATTATGAATTATGGTAAAATTGTACAGGTAATGGGTCCCGTTGTTGACGTTTATTTTGACGACAGACTTCCCAAAATAAAAGAGGCTCTTGAAGTTCAAAACGGCGAAAAGAGAGCCGTTATGGAGGTTGCCCAGCATATCGGCGGAAACACCGTGCGCTGCATTATGCTCGCCGCCTCCGACGGTCTTTATAAGGATATGGAGGTCGAGGCAAAGGGCTCGGCAATTAAAGTGCCGATAGGCAACAAAACTCTTGGCAGACTTTTCAACGTAGTCGGCGAAACCATAGATAACCTTGAAAGCCTTGAAAATGAGGAACACTGGTCAATTCACCGTGAGCCTCCCGGATTTGACGAGCAGGCGAGCGAGGTTGAAATACTTGAAACGGGTATTAAGGTAATTGACCTGCTCACCCCGTACCAGAAGGGCGGTAAAATCGGTCTTTTCGGCGGCGCGGGAGTTGGTAAAACCGTTCTTATTCAGGAGCTTATTACCAACGTTGCAACCCAGCACGGCGGATATTCAATCTTTACGGGCGTAGGCGAGCGTTCGCGAGAGGGTAACGACCTTTGGAACGAAATGAAGGAGAGCGGCGTTTTATCAAAAACCGCCCTCGTTTTCGGCCAGATGAACGAGCCGCCCGGAGCAAGAATGAGAGTTGCCGAAACGGGTCTTACAATGGCTGAGTATTTCCGCGATAAAGAGCATCAGGATGTGCTTCTTTTCATTGATAATATTTTCAGATTTATTCAGGCGGGCAGCGAGGTTTCCTCACTTCTCGGCAGAATGCCGTCCGCCGTTGGTTATCAGCCCACTTTAGCAACTGACCTCGGCGCTCTGCAGGAGAGAATTACATCTACCAAAAACGGCTCTATTACCTCGGTTCAGGCAGTTTACGTTCCGGCGGATGACCTCACGGACCCCGCTCCTGCAACAACCTTTGCCCATCTTGATGCAACAACCGTTCTTTCAAGAAAGATTGTTGAAAAGGGTATATATCCCGCTGTTGACCCGCTTGAGAGTAACTCAAGAATACTTGAGGCGGATATAGTCGGCGAAGAGCATTACTACGTTGCAAGGCGCGTTCAGGAGTACCTTCAGAAGTATAAGGAACTTCAGGATATTATTTCTATTCTCGGTATGGAAGAGCTTTCCGATGAGGATAAGCTTGCCGTATACAGAGCAAGAAAAATAGAAAAATTCCTCTCCCAGCCCTTCCACGTTGCAGAGCAGTTTACGGGACTTCCCGGCGAATACGTACCGCTTAAAGAATCAATCAGGGGCTTTAAGGCGATTGTTGACGGCGAGGTTGATAATCTTCCCGAGGCGGCGTTCTTCAACGTAGGTACAATAGACGGCGCAATTGAAAAGGCAAAAAGCCTGTAAGTAGGTGTTTTAATGGATACTTTTAAACTGAAAGTCGTAGGTTCAAGGCGAATCTTCTTTGAAGGCGAAGTAAAATCGCTTATCCTCCCGATTGCCGACGGAGGCTTAATGGGCTTTCTCGCTCATCATGCAAACGTTGTTGCGCCTATTGAATACGGCGAAATGACTATTAAACCCGTTGACGGCGAGGAAATATATGCTTTCATCGGCAGCGGTTACATTGAATTCTTTGATAATGTAGCAACGGTTGTGTGCATATCGTGTCAGCGCCCCGAGGAAATCGACGCTGAAAGAGCTAATGAAGCAAAGCTAAGGGCTGAAGAAGAAATGCGCCAGAAGCTGTCGCTTGTTGAATTCCATGAAAGCCAGATGAGCCTCGGCAGAGCTATGGAAAGATTAAAAGTAAAAAACAGACACAACGTATAAAAAATCCCGGACTTTCAGTCCGGGTTTGTTTTTAGTGTTCATCTTTTAAAACGGCGTGAGCGCATTTAATTCCGTCAACCGCTGCGGAAACTATTCCGCCCGCGTATCCTGCGCCTTCTCCGCAGGGATAAACGCCGCGTATAGCGCATTGAAGGAATTCGTCTCTAAGTATTCTTACGCTGCTTGAACTCCGCGTTTCGGGAGCGGTCAAAACAGCGTCGTATAGCGCAAAGCCGCTGAGCTTCTTATCCATTTCAACTATAGCGCTCTGCATAGTTTTTGTAACTCTGTCCGGCAGGCACTCGCTGAGGCTTGTAAGCGTTACTCCGAGCGGATATGTCGGCTCAACGTCTCCGAGGGCTGTTGACTTTTCGTTTTTAAGAAAGTCCCCGACAAGCTGAGCGGGTGCTTTGTAATTGCCGCCCGCAAGCTCAAACGCCTTGTGCTCGATTTCACGCTGATAATATATCCCCGCAAGCGGATGCTCGCTCGGAAAATCCTTAGGCTCAATGCCAACAAGCAACGCTGAATTTGCATTTTCACCGTCGCGCGCAAGGGAACTCATTCCGTTAACTATAACTCCGCCCTTCTCGCTCGCTGCGGCAACAACCGTACCGCCGGGGCACATACAGAATGTGTAAGCTCCTCTTTCGTGAAGTCCGTGGCACGAAAGCTTGTAATCTGCCGCGCCAAGCTTCGGATGCTCAGCAAATTCTCCGTATTGCGCCTTGTTGATAAGGCTCTGGGGGTGTTCTATTCTCGCGCCAACCGAAAAAGCCTTTTGGATAACTTCGCAGCCTGAGTTGTACAGCATTTCAACGGTATCTCTTGCGCTGTGACCTATTGCCATAATAACGCTGTCCGTTTCAAGGTCGTAGGTTTTTCCGTGTTTTGTATATCTTACTCCGTGAACAAAGCCGTTTGCTATCAGTAATTCGTCAAGCCTGCTCTCAAGTCTTATTTCTCCGCCGAGCTTTTCTATTTTCCGGCGGATATTTTTAACTACTACCGCAAGCCTGTCCGTACCGATATGCGGCTTTGCGGAATAGAGTATTTCCTCGGGAGCGCCGGCCTCATAAAGCTCTTCAAGCACCTTGCGGATAAACGGGCTTTTAATCCCCGTTGTAAGCTTTCCGTCCGAAAACGTTCCCGCTCCGCCTTCGCCGAACTGAACGTTCGATTCCTCGTCAAGCTTTGCTTTCGTCCAGAATTCCTTAACGTCCCTCGTGCGCTCGTCAATTCCTTTTCCGCGCTCAAGAATAATGGGGCGCTGTCCCGCCTCGGCGAGAATGATTCCCGCAAGCATACCCGCGGGGCCGAAGCCTACAACTATCGGGCGGAATTCCGATTTTCTGTTGCAAACGGGGGCTTCATATCGGTAAGGCTTAACAATGCTGACCTTGCCCGACTTGCATTTTTTTACAATCTGCTCCTCGTCGAGCGCAATTTCAACGTCAACGCTGTAAGTAAAATGAACGTTGTCCTTTTTCCTCGCGTCAATACTCTTTTTGAAAATGCTGAGGTGTTTTATGTATTTTTCGTTTATCTTAAGTATTTTTGAAGCTTTCGCTTTTATAAGGATTTCCTCCTCGTCAAGCGAAAGCTTTATTTCGTTAATTCTTATCATATGTGTTTTTTATTGAATCTGCAGCTCTGATGCCGCTTGAAAATGCGTAATCAAGGTTAAAGCCGCCGCATCTGAACTGATTGTCCGTAAGCTCTCCGATGATATAAAGCCCGCTGCAAAGCGTGCTGTCGTTACCTGAGCCGAGCTCGTCGTTAACAACTCCGCCGCCCGTAATCTGAGCGTATTTATACCCCTTAGTGCCTGTTATTATAATTCGCCAGCTCTTGGCGTACTGAACTATTTTTTTGCTGTCGTTTTCAGCCTGTCGTGAAAGTATTGAGCAGAGCTTTGCGGGGAGAATTCCCTCAAGAGTGCCGTATTTTTCAAGATGCCGTGATAGCTCGTCTTTACTCATCTGCGGTACAAAATCAATAACAGCAATGCAGCGCTCGCTTCCGTCCTTCAGCCTTTTATCGCTGACATGAACGGAAAGGTCCATCGTAACTATACCTGAAATACCGTAATCGGTGAATAAAAGCTCTCCGAACGAGGTTGCCTTGGTCTCTCCGTTTATCTCAATTGAAAGGTTGCACTTTGTTTTTGTACCCTTCAGCGCTCTGCAATGACGGCTTGACGAGGTAAGCTGAACAAGGGCGGGGGACAGTTCCGTAACACTGTGACCAAAGCTCCTTGCAAGCGCGTAACCGCTTCCGTCGGAGCCTAATGCGCTCTGCGCCTGACCGCCTGTTGCAAGTATAAGAATATCGCCGATAAATATGCCCTTATGAGAGAAAACGTTGAACTGCTCGCCGATTTTTTCCGCCTTGTAAACCGCGGCGTCGGTTACTATCTTAACGCCGTAATTTTCGCAGGCGCGAAGAAGCGCGCTTACAACGCTTGCAGCCTGGTTTGAATACGGATAAACCCTGCCCTCGTGGCTCTCTCGTAAAACTAAGCCGATAGAGTCAAAAAAGCCGCTCGTAATCTCGTATCCGTCAGCGCCCGTGTTCGTTATGTTGCATCTGCCGTTACCTGTAGCGTATAGCTTTTTGCAGGGCTCTTCAAGATGCTCAAGAACAGTAACGCTGCAATCGGGCATATTCTGTTTTAATCTTATAGCACAGGCAATACCGCTGGCACCGCCGCCGATTATAATAGCTTCCACAAACAGCCGTCCTTTCCTTTGAGCAACCTTTCGTTACCCTGTTGAATACTTTAACATAATATACCATTTTACCGATAATTGCAATATTTTTTTATCATAGTGCGTGAGCAGATGAAAGTCTGTTATAATAACTCTTTCGTATATAAATATATTATTATAAAAAAATACTTGACAACGCTTTACGTTTGTGATATAGTATGCATTACCTCGTTTTGGGTTTTATTTTTTTGCCTTAATTATTGCCCTGTGAGCGTGACAGGGTGTAAAGCGAGGGAGATTATTATCGAAATTTATTAGGAGGTGCCGAAAATGAGAGTTAAAGTAACTTTAGCTTGCACTGAATGCAAACAACGCAATTACAACACAATGAAAAACAAGAAGAATACTCCTGACAGACTTGAAATGAATAAGTATTGCAGGTTCTGTAAGAAGCATACTCTTCACAGAGAAACAAAGTAACAGGAGGAATTACGATGGCTGACGAAAAGAAGGCTAATAAGACTGCAAGCGAAAAAGCTTCAAAGTCTGATAAGAAAAAGTCTGACAAAAATAAGTCCGGCAAAAATCCTTTCAAAGCAATCGGCGGTTTCTTCAAGAGCGTTAGAAGCGAAGGCAAAAAAGTTGTTTGGCCTAAGGCAGCAGAGGTTTGGAAAAACACCCTCGTTGTTCTCGTTGTAATCATCATCGTAGGTCTTGTTATCTACGCTGTTGACTTCGGTCTTACAAGCGGAATGAAGGCTATTAAAAACGCCGCTAACGCAACAACGGTTTCTTCTGCAGAAGCAGAGGTTGAAGAGAGCGATACAGAGCTTGTTGAAAGTACAACACAGGCACAGACAGAGGCAGTAAGCGAAACTACCACTAAAGCAGCTGACTGATTAATCCCAAATTAAGGAGGCTACTTATGGAAGAAGCTAAATGGTATATTGCCCATACCTTTTCCGGTTATGAGAATAAGGTAGCAAGCGACCTTAAAATTAAGGTTGAAAATCAGAATCTTACAGATATGATTCAGGATATCCGCATCCCTACCGAAACAGTTGTTGAGGTTAAAGAGGACGGAACTAAAAAAGAAATCGAACGCAAGCTCTTCCCGAGCTACATTTATATCAAAATGGTTATGACCGATGAAACCTGGTACATCGTCCGCAATACAAGGGGCTGCGCAGGCTTCGTAGGTCCTGAGGGAAAGCCCGTTCCTCTTACAGAAGAGGAAATCAAAAGAGCCCTCGGCGAAGAGGTATCTTCCGTTGAGGTTGCTTATGAGGTCGGCGACCTTGTCAACGTTATTGACGGACCGCTTGAAGGCTTCTCGGGTACGGTTGAAACAATTGACGCTCCCAATAACAGCGTTCAGGTTATCGTTTCAATGTTCGGCAGAGATACTGCGGTAGATTTTGAGCTTGACCAGCTTGAAAAGGTCAACGATTAATTTCAGTAATTCGCGGCAACGCCGCTTTTACCGTAAAGCGATTATGCTTTATGAGTGGGAGGAGCGCCGGGCGCTTCGCCAATTACCACATTTTTAGGAGGAAAATATTATGGCTCAGAAGGTAGTAGGTTTAATTAAACTTCAGATTCCTGCAGGCAAGGCAACTCCTGCGCCGCCGGTTGGCCCCGCACTTGGTCAGCACGGTGTAAATATCGTTGCATTTACAAAAGACTTTAATGAAAGAACAAAGAATGACGCAGGTCTCCTTATCCCTGTTGTAATCACAGTATATGAGGACCGTTCATTCACGTTTATCACTAAAACACCGCCAGCTGCTGTTCTTATTAAGAAGGCGTGCGGAATTGAAACCGCATCAGGCGTTCCGAACAAGAATAAGGTTGCAACAATCTCTAAGGCTGATGTACAGAAGATTGCTGAAACAAAGATGCCTGACCTTAACGCTGCTTCTCTTGAAGCTGCAATGTCAATGATAGCAGGCACAGCTCGCAGCATGGGTATAGTAGTAGAAGACTAATTCCCTTGTGGGAGGAAAAATCCGATTAACCACTGGAGGTATTAATAATGAAACACGGAAAGAAATTTACAGATAGCGCAAAGCTCATTGACAGAGCTAATTTATACACAACTAAAGAAGCACTTGACCTTGTAGGCCAGACCGCAAAGGCTAAGTTTGATGAAACCGTAGAGGTTCACGTTCGTCTCGGCGTTGACTCACGTCACGCAGACCAGCAGGTTAGAGGCGCCGTTGTTCTTCCTAACGGAACAGGTAAGGACGTAAGAGTTGCAGTATTCGCAAAGGGCGACCTTGCAAAGGCTGCTGAAGAGGCAGGCGCTGACATCGTTGGCGATGCAGACCTCGTTCAGAAGATTCAGGGCGGCTGGATGGAATTCGACGTTGCAGTTGCTTCTCCCGATATGATGGGCTTCGTTGGTAGACTTGGTAAAATCCTCGGTCCCCGCGGACTTATGCCGTCACCTAAAGCAGGCACAGTAACTCCTAACGTTGCTCAGGCTGTTAAGGAAGCTAAGGCAGGTAAGATTGAATACCGTCTTGATAAGACAAATATCATTCACTGCCCCATCGGTAAGGTAAGCTTCGGTACGGATAAGCTCATGGAAAACTTCAACGCTCTCCTTGACGCTATTATTAAGGCTAAGCCTGAAGCAGCAAAGGGCCAGTACATCAAGTCCTGCGCAGTTGCTTCAACAATGGGCCCCGGAATCAGAATTAACCCGAACAAGGTTGGTTCCGCTGCATCAGCTGAATAATATAATAGGTATATATTAAAATAAGTATTGACAAAGTAATTGCTTTGTTATATAATACTATCGCTGTTCAACCAAAGACAGCAGGTGTCCTGTGGACGTAAGCTTAGCGCCTGCCGAGGAATGAGCATTATGTTATTTATGTAATGTTGTGCATTCCCATGCCTTTGGGAATGCACTTATCTTATATATGGGCATTTACCCGTTTGGGCGAACAGCTCAAGCCCTGAGAAATCAGGCAAATAATTATGGAGGTAAGCTAAATGCCAAGTACAGTAGTTCTTGAAAAGAAAAAGGCACAGGTTGCTGCCCTTTCAGACAGAATTAAGAATTCCTGCGCAGGTATAGTTGTTGACTATAAGGGCATTAACGTTGAGGACGACACAAAGCTCAGAAAAGAGCTCCGTGAAGCAGGCGTTAATTATACAGTAGTTAAGAATTCTATCCTCGCCCGTGCAGCTGAAGCTATCGGAATGGAACTTGAAGGCTCTGTTGTAGAGGGAACAACCGCAATCGCAACAAGTGATGAGGATTACGTAGCAGCAGCTCGTATTCTCAACAAGTATGCGGAAGGTCATGATAACTTTACTATTAAGACAGGTTATCTCGACGGCGAAATTATTGACAACGCAAAGATTGTTTCTCTTGCTAAATTACCGTCAAGAGAAGTTCTCCTTGCAACGGTTTGCAGCGTATTCAGCGCACCTATCGCAGCATTTGCCCGCGGAGTTCAGGCTATCGTTGATAAGGGCGGAGTTGAGGCTTGCGTAGCAGACGCAGCTCCCGCTGAAGAAGCTCCGGCAGCTGAAGAGGCTCCTGCAGAAGAGGCAAAGGCTGAGGCTCCCGCAGAGGAGACAGCTCCCGTAGAGGAAGCAAAGGCTGAAGCACCCGCAGAGGAAGCTCCTGCAACCGAAACACCTGCTGAAGAAGCAGCAGAATAATTAATTTAACTAAAATCTATTTTACGGAGGAATTAAAAATGGCAGCAGAAAACATTAATGCAATTATTGACCAGCTTAAGACTCTCACAGTTCTCGAGCTCTCAGAGCTTGTTAAAGCAGTAGAAGAAGAATTCGGCGTAAGCGCTGCAGCAGCAGTAGCAGTAGCAGCTCCCGCAGAGGGCGGCGCAGCAGCAGCTGAAGAGAAGAGCGATTTCGATGTAATCCTTACATCAGCAGGCGCTCAGAAGATCGCAGTTATCAAGGCTGTTCGTGAGGCTACAGGCCTTGGCCTTAAGGAAGCAAAGGCTGTTGTAGACGGCGCTCCTGCTCCTGTTAAGGAAGGCGTTCCCGCAGCTGACGCTGAAGAACTCAAGGCTAAGCTTGAGGCAGCAGGCGCAACTGTTGAGCTTAAGTAATTTAACTTTAATCCATAATTAAAAAGGCTGTCTTGCAAAAGCAAGGCAGTCTTTTTTTGTTTTATTTTATTTCTTCAACGGAGAATACCGTCTGTACCTTGTAGCCCTCCATACCGGGGTATAGAACGGATATAAGCTCCTTTTCCTTTTTCTCGTTAAGATTAAAATCCTCGAGCATAATATATCCGCCGCCCTTTATAGTAAAGGCGTACTTTGGGTTCTCAACGTATTCGGTAAAGTTCTTGTCCTTATAGTAGCCCTCAACAAGAACGAGCCTGTCTATGTCCTCGGTCAGATATGTTTCGTAATCGGTGAATATGGAGTCCCCCTTATCAAGGTTCATATATTCATCGTAAATTGCAATGCTCGGTCTGCAAACTCCGATAAAAATAAATATGCTTAATATAACAGCCGCAGCGGTTGCAATATGCGGGATTTTTATTCCGTCGTATGTATTAATTAAATCGTAAAACTCAAGCGCTTCCTTTTTGTTCGGGTGTATAAACGGCTCAAGCCTTCTTCTGAACAGTATTGCTGTAACAACTCCGGGGAAGAGTCCTATAAGCGCGTTAATAAACGGATTTGCAACGGAAACGAAACGCGTAGAATTTATGTAAGTAAGATTAATAATCAGCTGTGCAATAAAGAATATAAGGCAGAAGGTCAATGACAAGCCTGCTATCAGTATAATAAAGGTTTTATTATCTGATTTTGTATATCTCTCAACAGCAAGAATGCTTGCGCAGTCTTCGCTGACTGCCTGATACGGTGCAAACCGCTCCTTCATAAATGCGATAAGCTTTTCCTCGTAGCCTGTTTTTTCCTCGAGCTTTTCGTATTCCTTCAACGCTTTCTTGTAATTACCTCTTACGTAATCAAGATACGCTTCATTTGAGGTGTATCTCGCCGTAAGAAAGGCTGAATAGTGGGAGAAAAGGTTTTCTATAAACTGCTCGCGCTCCGCCTTGCCGCTTGGAAAAACGGTTTTGTCAAAGCCGAAAACCCGCTCAATTTCAGACAGCTTTCTTGTTATCAGCTCTTTGTCTTTCTGCTTTAATGATTTTAATTCCTCGGCTCTGTACTCAACGAAGTCCGTCAAGTAATTAAAGCACGCCCTCATCCTTTTTTCATTTTCAATATAGGGGAAGAAATAGCAGTGGTAGTCTAAAATGTCAAGGTAGTCAATAATCTCCTGAATCTCATAAAAATACGGCTTGTCCCTATCGGGAAAAACGCGGCAGGTAAGCGTGCTGACGGGCTCGCTTTTGCTTCCCTTAGTGTAATAAATAAATTCAAGCTTTTGCTCTCCTGCAGTAACCTGATAGTGTGCGCGGCTTTTTTCGGTATAAAAGTAATAGTCGTCAGCCCCGCTGCCTTCGGCATAAGCCTTTGCAAGGGTGTTAAGGTACTTAACAAGCTTTTCGGTTTTCATATTATCACCACCAAGTTAATTATAAATTGAAAGCGCAGCTTTTGTCAACATTGACATTTAATAATTATTATGATATATTATTTTCATAATATGACTGCTACCGAGTAGTGCTCTCTGAATGCCGTTAGGTCTTTGAAGGCGTTCAGATGGGTGCTTATTTTTTTGGAGGATATATGAGGCATAATCCGTTTAAAAATTTAACAGGGCACGAGTGGGCGCTTTATATAACGTCTTTTCTCGTTGTGCTCGCTTCGGGCTTCTTTTCGGGCTCTGAAAGCATTTTGAGCACGGTTGCCTCCCTTATTGGCGTAACGGCGTTAATCTTCGTTGCCAAGGGAGACGTTTACGGTCAGGTCTTTACTATCGTTTTCAGCGTGCTTTACGGTATAGTCTCGCTGCGTTTCAAGTATTACGGCGAGCTTATAACCTACGTAGGAATGAGCGCTCCCGCCGCGTTTGTAACGCTTATTTCGTGGCTTAAGCATCCGTACCGCGATACTGACGAGGTGGAGGTATCTCATCTGACCCCTAAGAAATTAGCAGTCGTTTTACTCCTTTCAACTGCAGTCACCGTTGCGTTTTACTTTATTCTCGGCGCGCTCAATACTGCTAATCTTATTGTAAGTACGCTTTCCGTTTTTACTTCCTTTGCCGCCTGCATGCTTCTTATTATGCGTCTTCCGTACTATGCAATTGTTTATTCCGCGAACGATATTGTTTTGATAGTCCTCTGGGTTTTAGCCTCGGTGAAAGACGTTCAGTATATCCCGATGGTGCTTTGCTTTGTTATGTTCCTCGCTAACGATTTATACGGCTTTTATAATTGGCACGTAATGAAAAAACGCCAGCGCGCAAACGGTTGAAAAATCCGCATAAATATGTATAATGGTATTAGGTGATATAAATGAAAAAGATAGCTGTTATCAATGACCTTTCGGGCTTCGGCAAGTGCTCGCTCTCGGCGGCGCTGCCGATTATCAGCGCCCATAAAATACAGTGCTGTCCGCTGCCTACGGGAATATTCTCAAACCAGACGGGTTATGAAAGCTTCAAAAGCGTGAGTATGACTCCGTATTTAAGGGATTTCACAGCTGAATGGAAAAAACTCGGCGTAAGCTTTGACGGTATTCTTACGGGCTTTATCCCGGACAGCGTTCAGGGAGAAATTATTCTTGAATTTATTGATGAATTTAAAAGCGAAAATACGCTTCTCGCCGTAGACCCGATAATGGGCGACGACGGGGAGATATATCCCTGCTACGACGGCGAAAGCATTGCAGCGGTAAAGGCGCTCGCCGAAAAGGCGGATTTGATTACTCCTAACGTTACCGAGCTTGCGCTGCTTTGCGGCGACAGTGCCGGCGCTTCTTATTCTGTAAAGGATATAGAAACAAAGTGTAAAACCCTAGGCAATAAATACATCGTTGTAACAGGCATAGAGCTTGAAAACGGGCTCCTCGGAAACGCAGTTTATGACGGCGAGCGTTTTGAAATCGTAAAGGCAAAAAAGCTCGGGCTTCATTTTTCGGGAACGGGGGATATATTCTCCGCTTTTGTTACAAGCGAGTGCGTAAACGCAACGGATATTTTTACCGCAGTACAAAAAGCGTCTGCATTTATTGAAAAAGCAATTGAACTTACGGACTGCGATAAAAGTCTTCATTATAATGCCGACGGAATTGACTTTGAACAATTAATATGCTTTGTATAAAATAGACCATTATAAAATTCAAAAAGTGTAAAAATATTCAAAAATTTAGTAAATTTGCTACAAAATCTTTGCTTTTTTGCTTGACATATTGTCTAATTTTGAATATAATGAATACACACTTAATGCGGAGCCGCAACCGCATTAAGTAACCTGTCCTCCTATAGTTTGTTATAGACAGAGAGGGGAAAGACCGTGTGTTATACGCGGTCTTTCTTCTTTATTATTGTGTGTACAATTATTTGTGCACATATTTTTTACACCCTTGACATAGAACATATGTTCTACTAAAATAATAATCAGACTGAAACCACTCATCAGTCCGGATTATTATGAAAGAAGGGCAGAAGATGACAATTGATGAATTGGCTCGTGAATACGAGGCTCAGTATAACGTGCTCAGCGCCAAGATGGACGCAATCAAACCCCTGCTTTGCGTATACAGCGGCAAAGAGCTCTATATTCTGAGAAGAAAACTAAGAATTTATTACGATATGGCTTGTGAATGCAGAAGAACGGCGTCACTGCTCAGGGGATATTATGAGGAGGAAGCAGTTTGATTGATTACGTGGAGGACTACTACTATGAAATCGGCTCCGTCCCCTCAGGAGGCGCGGATTTCGATTGCGCAAGAAGAAAGGCGGTATCACTGATTCTTCCTTTTATTCTTAAGGAGGAGCTGAGCGAGCGGCAGTATATTTGCCTGAAGTATAAGTACGAACTCGGAAAAAGTCAGGAGGAAATCGCTGAGATTCTCAAACTCTCTCAGCCCACCGTTTCCCGCCATATTTCAAGCGGGAAGAAGGCTGTGAATAACAAGCTTAAGTATTGCAATGCCGCAGTGACCGCCGCCCTTAATGAATACGAAAGGCTTGAGCGGTCCTGCGTATAGCAACAGACTGACCTTGCGGAGCTGTTCTGAGGGATAAATCCACTCCGCAGCCTTGCGCCTGTAATTTTATCCCTAAATCATACTATAGTATCGGCACTTTATTTGTGCCGATATTTTTTATTTAATTATTGCAATAATTTTTACTCTATGATAAAATAACTGTGACTATATTTGCGAAAGGCAAGGTAAAAAGTATGAAAAAGTTAAAGGTTGGAATCATAGGCGCCGGAAGAATCGGTCAGGTACACGCTAAGTCAATTACCTACCATATTCCTCAGGCTGAAATCGTCGCAATTTCCGATATCTATGTTGAGGGCGCAAAGAAGGTAGCCGAGGAGCTCGGAATCCCCGCATATTATCAGGATTACCATGAGATTCTCAATAATCCCGAGATAGAAGCGGTTTTAATCTGCTCCTCAACCGATACTCACGCCGATATTGCATGTGAGGCTGCGGCAGCGGGCAAACACATTTTCTGTGAAAAGCCTGTTGACCTCACGGTTCAGAAGATTAAAAACGTTATTGCGGCTGTTGATAAAGCGGGCGTAAAGCTCCAAATTGGCTTTAACAGGCGTTATGACCATAACTTTGCTCATATCAAGGCGCTTGCTAACGAGGGTAAGCTCGGCAATCTTCAGACGATAAAAATCACCTCTCGTGACCCTGAGCCCCCGGCAATCGAGTACGTTAAGGTTTCGGGCGGTATCTTCCTTGATATGACCGTTCATGATTTTGATATGGCTCGTTTCATTGGCGGCGAGGTTGACGAGGTTTACGCCAACGCAACCGTTATGGTAGACGACGCTATCGGCGAGGCAGGGGACGTTGATACAGCTCTCGTTGCTCTTAAGTTCAAGAGCGGTGCAATCGGCGTTATTGATAACTGCCGTAAGGCTTGCTACGGTTATGACCAGCGCCTTGAGGTATTCGGCTCAGGCGGTCAGGCTTCCGCTGCAAACGATACCCCGACAAACGTTGCTTATATCAACGAAAACGGAAACGTTACCGATAAACCGCTGTACTTTTTCCTTGAAAGATATATGCAGTCCTTTACGGATGAAATGGCTGAATTTATTGACGCCGTTGTTAACGATAAAGATACAAAAACTACTGTATATGACGGTCTTGAAGCGCTCCGCTTAGGTCTTGCTGCAAAGCTTTCCGTTGCAGAGCACAGACCCGTTAAACTCAGTGAAATTGAAATGTAATTACAGGAGCTGAAATTATGAAACGCGAAAGATTAACAATGTCCCAGGCGCTCGTAAAATTCCTTGATAATCAGTACGTTGAATTTGACGGAGTAGAAACTAAGTTTGTCTCAGGCATTTTCGGTATTTTCGGCCACGGCTGCGTTGTAGGAGTCGGTCAGGCACTTGAGCAGGGAGGACATAACCTTAAGTTTTACCAGGGCAAGAACGAGCAGAATATGGCTCTTGCCGCTGTTGCGTATGCAAAACAGATGGACAGAAGGGCCATTATCCCCTGTGTTTCCTCAATAGGTCCCGGCGCTACCAATATGGTAACCGCCTGCGGCTGTGCAACTGCAAACAGAATTCCGCTCCTCGTTCTCCCGGGCGACACCTTTGCCTGCCGTCAGCCTGACCCCGTTCTTCAGCAGGCGGAGTTCTTTGATAACTACGGCAGAACCGTTACCGACGCTTTTAGAGGAGTTTGCCATTATTTTGACAGAATTGTCCGTCCCGAGCAGCTTATGACGGCTTGCCTTAACGCAATGCGCGTTCTTACCGACCCTGCGGATACGGGTGCGGTTTGTCTTGCTATGCCTCAGGACGTTGAGGGAGAGGCTTACGATTATCCCGAGCACTTCCTTCAAAAACGCGTTTGGCATCTTGACCGCAGACCGATTTCTATTTCTCAGCTTGAAAGAGCAGTAGAAATGATAAAGAACGCCAAAAAGCCGATTATAGTTTGCGGCGGCGGCGTTCGTTACAGCGAGGCTGAGGAGGAGCTTCTCAGATTTGCAGTTTCCCATAATATCCCGATTACCGAAACACAGGCGGGCAAGGGCTTAATTGACTGGAAACACCCGCTTAATCTCGGCGGTATCGGCGTAACCGGCGGCAAGGCAGCCAACGTTATCGCAAGAGACGCTGACCTTGTAATCGGCGTAGGAACAAGATTTACGGATTTCACAACCTCGTCAAAATGGCTGTTCAACGAAAACCGTAAGGTGCTTGGAATTAACATCTGCCCGTTTGACGCGTATAAGATGGACGCCGAGGCTGTTATCGCCGACGCAAGAGAGGCTATCGTTGCAATTGACGAGGCTCTCGCAGATTATAAAACGGCGTATGCAGGCGAAATCGCCGCGGCTAAAACCGAGTGGGACGCTATTGTTGACGAGTTCTATACCAAGGAGCTTGACGGCGGCTTAAGCCAGACTCTCGCTCTCGGAATTATCAACGAATTTATGGGCGACAGCGATATCGCTCTCGGTTCAGCGGGCTCGCTCCCCGGCGATATGCAGAGACTGTTCAGACCAAAAGACCGCGGTACTTACCATATGGAATACGGCTATTCAAATATGGGTTATGAGATTAACGGTGCTCTCGGCGCAAAACTTGCCGAGCCCGATAAAGAGGTTTACACCTTCTGCGGCGACGGCTCCTTCCTTATGGGCCACAGCGAGCTTTATACCGCGCTTCAGGAAAATCTTAAGATTAACGTCTGCGTATTTGATAACCTCGGCTGGGGCTGTATTGAAAATCTACAGAATAATCAGGGTACGGATACCTTCGGCACCGTTTTCCGCGCAAGAAACCCCGAAACGGGAATGCTTGACGGCGAGGAAATGACCGTAGATTTTGCAAAAATTGCAGAGGGCTACGGAGCAAAGGGATATACCTGCCGTACCTCCGATGAACTCAGAGCGGCGCTTGAGGACGCTAAAAAGCAGACCAAGTCCGTTGTATTTGATATCAAAGTGCTTCCTAAAACCATGACTCCCGGCTTTGAAAGCTGGTGGCGTGTTGGCGTTGCAGAGGTTTCTAAGAGCGAAACCGTTGCCGCAGCCTATAAGGATATGCAGGAAAATATCGCAAAAACCTTTGACTATTAAACCGTAGGGAGCGGCGCCCCCGACGCTCCGAAAAAACGCAATAATAACCCCGAGAGGAGAAAAACTATGCTTAATCCCGATAAAGTAAAACTTGCCATTGCACCAATCGGCTGGACTAACGACGATATGCCCGATTTAGGCGCTGAAAATACCTTTGAGCAGTGCATTAGCGAAATGGCTCTTGCAGGCTTCAAGGGCAGCGAAATCGGTAATAAATATCCGAGCGACCCCGACGTTTTAAAGCCTTATCTTGATATAAGAGGGCTTCAGATTTGTAACGCGTGGTTCTCGTCCTTCCTTACCTCAAAGCCCTATGAGGAAACTATTGAGGCGTTCAAGGCTCATTGCGACAAGCTTTATAAGCTTGGCGCAAAGGTAATCGGCGCGTCGGAGCAGGGCAATTCAATCCAGGGCGACCTTTCAAAGTCCATCCTCGAAGAAAAGCCTTATTATACCGACGAGCAGTGGGCAACAATCGCCAAGGGCTTTAACGAGATGGGCGCATATGCAAAGAGCAAGGGAATGTATTTTACGGTACATCACCATATGGGCACGGGCGTTCAGACCGTTGAGGAGATTGATAAGCTTATGGAGCTTACTGATCCCGAGCTTGTTTATATGCTTCTTGATTCAGGACACCTTACCTTCGCGGGCATTGACCCCGTTCCCGTATTCAAAAAGTATATCGGCAGAACTAAGCACGTTCATCTTAAGGACGTTCGCCTTGACGTTTATAACAACGAGGTTGTTCCTAATCATATGTCGTTCCTTGACGCTGTAAGAGCGGGTGTGTTTACCGTTCCGGGCGACGGCGACGTTGATTTCAAGCCTATCTTTGATATTCTTGAGGAAGCGGATTACGAAGGCTGGGTTGTTGTTGAAGCAGAGCAGGACCCCGCAAAAGCAAATCCGTTTGAATACGCCGTAAAAGCGCGTAAATACATAAAAGAAACCGCAGGTTTATAATAAAACAAAAAGCTGTCTCACCCGAGACAGCTTTTTTATATACCGTAGGGGTCGGCGCCCCCGACGACCCGTTTAAAAGATAAGAGATAATAGATAATAGAGAATAGAGAATAACGAATAGTTTTTGTTACTCGCTTCGCTCAAACAAATTGTAGGGAGCGGCGCCCCCGACGCTCCGTTATAATGCCCGTGCGGCGAGCACCCAAAATTCTTCATTCTTCACTCATCATTCTTCACTAACAAAGGACGGGCTTGCCCGTCCTTTGAACATTATTTTATTCTTTAATTATATCGTGCTTCGGGGGAGTCCAGAGGTGGATTCTTCCCGTATCGTTAAACGCCTTCAAGGTCATAACCGTAATCGGAACGATAAACATTCCGAGGAAGCCGAAGAGCTTAAGACCGAAGTACAGCCCCATTAGCGTAATCAGCGGGTGAACGCCGAGCGAATCGCCAACGATTTTCGGCTCAATGTACTGGCGAACAACGGTTATGGTAATGTAAATTATTATTACTCCTATCGCCATCTTGTAATTGCCGAGAACGAGCGAAATCAGCGACCACGGAATGAGTATGCCGCCGCTTCCCGCAATGGGAAGAATATCAAATATCGTTATTCCGAGCGCAATCCATATATAATAATTATTATTCATAATGTGAGTAACCTTCAGAATTGTAAAGCCGAGCGTAAGCTCAAGGAAGGTTATAATCATTATAAGAAGATAAGCGCGTACCATTTTAAGAATAGTTGTTGTAAATACCTGCTTGAATTCAACGAGTATGTTTTTCTTTCCGTCAGGCAGCTGAAGCTGAATGAAGCGGACAACTCTGTCGTAATCCTTTGTTAAAAAGATGCAGGCAATTATTCCTATAACAACGCCGATAGCGATGCTCGGGATATTTTTTACTACTCCGAAAACGCCCGATATACCGCTTGAAACTCCGTTTTTGATAGATGAGGCATTGATTCCGAGCGAGCTTAGATTAAAGTCCTCAATAAGTTTTGAAAAGGTGTTTTTAATTGAATCGCTGTACGCCGCATAAACGGAATCGGGTAGGAATTTTCCGAGATTGAGTATCTTGTTTTGCAGGGTTGTAAGGAAAGCCGGAATATCGTTCATCTGGTTCATAAGCGTTTTTATCAGTTCCGTTACTCTTGTAACGAGGGCTGAGAGTATAAACGCAAAAGGTACGATAATAACAAGCAAAACAAGTATAACAAGCAGTATGCTCCAGAAGGTGTGGAGATTATGCTTGCTTTTTTTATCTAAAATACGTATCGGCTTCTGTAGCAGAATTGCAATCAGAAACGTTAGGAAAAATGGCGCCGTAACCCAGAATAGATACTTGAAAAAAATATAAACAAGCGCAATAATTACGGCAAAAAACATTATGTTAATTAAGAATTCTCTGCGTTTTTCAACCTGTGCGGGCATTTTATTACTCCTTATTGTAAAAGGTATATCATAAGTTTATATATATTTTAATGCAATATGTACTAAAGTTCAAGCCATTTTATCAAACTTTGAATATTTTTTACCAAAAATTTAAAATAATTGTAGCGTTTACAGTTATTATTTGATATAATAATTCAGATATATTATAAATTTTATTACTTTTTTATATTTTTGTTTAAAGAAAGGCTGCTGAAAACAATATGAAGGTTGCAGTAATGGGCTACGGAACAGTAGGCTCAGGCGTTGTAGAGGTAATTGAAAATCATAAAGAGGTTATAAAAAAGCGTACCGACGGAGATATCCTTGAGGTAAGCCATATCCTTGATTTACGCGATTTCCCCGGCGACAGCCACGAGGCGCTGTTCACAAAGGATTTTAACGATATTCTTAATGACCCCGAGGTTAAGGTAGTTGCCGAAACAATGGGCGGTGTAAACCCTGCGTTTGATTTTACGATGAAGCTTCTGAAAGCGGGTAAAAGCGTTGTTACTTCAAATAAAGAGCTTGTTGCCCAAAAAGGTCTTGAGCTTCTTAAAACCGCTAAGGAGTGCGGAGTAAACTATCTGTTTGAGGCTTCCGTCGGCGGCGGTATTCCTATTATCCGCCCTATGGACCAGTGCCTTGCCGCTAACAATATCGAAGGCGTTGCGGGTATTCTTAACGGAACAACTAACTTCATTCTTACTAAAATGATAGAGGAGGGCATGGAGTTCTCCGACGCGCTTAAGCTTGCCCAGGATAACGGATATGCGGAGAAGGATCCTACGGCGGATATTGAGGGTTTTGACGCCTGCCGCAAGGTTTGTATTCTCGCCTCTCTCGCTTTTGGAAAGCACGTTTATCCCAACCAGGTAGAAACTGAGGGTATAAGCAATATAACCCTTGAGGACGTTTCATATATCGCCTCCGTTAAAGGCGTTATCAAGCTCCTCGGTCAGATTAAATACTTAAGCGACGACGCTATCGCAGCCTTTGTAAGCCCTGCTGTAGTATTCAGCGGCTCGCAGCTTGCAAGCGTAAACGACGTATTCAACGCTATCCTCGTAAGGGGCGACGCTGTAGGCGACGTATGTTTCTACGGTCCCGGCGCAGGTAAACTGCCGACTGCTTCCGCGGTTGTTGCCGATATGGTAGACGCCGCAAAGCATACCCAAAGGCGTAAAATTTTCGGCTGGGATGCAGGCAGCGAGGATTACGTTGTTGATTATAAAAAGACTATCAGAATGCCGTTTTACGTTCGCGCAAAGGCAACTGAGGCGGAGATTAAATGCATTTTCGGCGATGTTAAATTCCTTACAAGATACGGAAAACCCGCAGACGAGGTTGCTTTTATTACCGACGAAATGCTTGAAAATACTCTTAATGAAAAGCTTGAGGGCGTTAAAGTTATCAACACTATTAAGGTTACTAATTACTAAACCCTATTTCTACTGAAAGGAGAAACTGAATGTCACTTATTGTTCAGAAATTCGGCGGCTCATCCGTAGCGAATGCCGAAAGGGTAATGAATGTTGCAAATATTGTTTGCAATACCTATAAAGAAGGAAACGACGTTGTAGTTGTAGTTTCCGCTCAGGGCGATACAACCGACGATTTAATCGCAAAGGCTAAGGAAATCAATCCGAAAGCTCCAAAGCGTGAGCTTGACCAGCTTCTTGCAGCGGGCGAGGAAATTTCAATCTCGCTTCTCGCAATGGCTATTGAAAGCCTCGGCTGTCCCGTAATCAGCCTTCTCGGCTGGCAGGCAGGGTTTAATACGAATTCCGTTTACGGCTCTGCAAGAATTAAAAATATTCGTCCTAACCGCCTTCAGGCAGAGCTTGCAAAGCATAATATCGTTGTAGTTGCGGGCTTCCAGGGCGTTAACAGATATGACGACGTAACAACCCTCGGCAGAGGCGGCTCTGACACGTCGGCAGTGGCAATTGCAGCGGCTCTGCGCGCGGATAAGTGCCAGATATTTACCGACGTTGAGGGCGTCTACACAGCGGACCCGCGTAAGGTTGAGGGTGCAAGAAAGCTCAAGGAGATTACCTATGACGAAATGCTTGAGCTTGCAACTCTCGGCGCTCAGGTGCTCA
>DFGL01000012.1 GCA_002371215.1 Ruminococcaceae bacterium UBA3751
CCTCCGATAAGCTCTATTTTGAGCCGCTTACCGTTGAGGATGTAATGAATATAATTGAGCTTGAAAATCCGCTCGGAATTGTTGTATCCCTCGGCGGTCAGACAGCTATTAACCTCGCTCCGCCGCTTGACGCACTCGGCGTTCCGATTATAGGTACTGACGTCAACGCTATTGACAGGGCTGAAAACCGCGACAGCTTTGAAAAGGTTATGAACGAGCTCGGAATTCCTCAGCCTAAGGGACTTGCCGTAACCGATATTGAAGAGGGCGTAAGAGTTGCCGAAAGTATCGGTTATCCCGTTCTCGTTCGCCCGTCCTTCGTTCTCGGCGGGCGTGCAATGCAGATTGTTGCCAACGAGGAAAGCTTAAGGCATTACCTCCAGAACGCCGTTGAAATTAATACCGAACAGCCCGTTCTTGTTGATAAGTATATAATGGGCAAGGAGCTTGAGGTAGACGCTATCTGCGACGGTGAGGACGTATTTATCCCGGGTATTATGGAGCACGTTGAAAGAACGGGTGTCCATTCGGGAGACAGTATTTCAATTTACCCGACCTTCTCCGTATCTCAGAAGGTTAAGGATACAATTATTGATTATACCGTAAGGCTCGGTAAGGCAATCGGCATAATCGGACTCTATAATATTCAGTTCATCGCCGATGATAACGATGATGTATACGTTATTGAGGTAAATCCGCGTTCTTCAAGAACAGTTCCGTTCCTCTCAAAAGCGACCTCCTTCCCGATGGCTCATATCGCAACTCAGGTTATCCTCGGTAACTCGCTTAAAGAGCAGGGCTATACGGAGGTTTATCCCGCTGAAAAGAAGCGCTGGTACGTTAAAGCGCCCGCGTTCTCGTTCAGTAAGCTCAAGGGAATGGATACCTACCTCTCGCCTGAAATGAAGTCAACGGGCGAGGCTATCGGCTACGATAATTCCCTTAACCGCGCGCTTTATAAAGCAATTCAGGCTTCGGGAATGAACGTTGCAAACTACGGTACCGTTCTCGTAACTATTGCGGATAACGATAAACCGAAGGCTCTGCCTCTCGTTAAGCGCTTCTATGAGCTCGGCTTCAATATTGAGGCTACCGAAGGTACGGCAAGATACCTTAAGGAGCACGGTATAAGAACGCGCGTAAGGCAGAAGCTTACAAAGGACGGCAGCGACGAAATTCTCGTAGCGCTGCGTCAGGGACATATCGCGTACGTTATAAACACTATTGACATCAATGCGGGCGACAGCCATTCCGACGGCTCCTCAATCCGCCGCGCCGCAGTTGATAATAACGTAACTATGTTCACATCTCTTGATACAGTTAAGGTACTCCTTGACGTTCTTGAGGAAATTACCCTCGGCGTTTCAACAATAGACGCAGAATAAAAGCTTCGTATTGGCGGGTCTGAGCGCCCGCCCGGTAATTCCGAATTAAACGAACCGTAGGGGCTGACGACCCCGGCAGCCCGCAAAAACAATAAGGACGAACTATGTACAAAATTATTGAAAACAAAAAAATCGCAAGAAGCGTTTATAAAATGCGCCTTGAGGGCGATACCTCAAAAATTACCGCCGCAGGGCAGTTTATAAATATTAAGCTTGACGGCTATTTTCTCCGCAGGCCAATATCAATCTGCGATTATGACGAAACCGCAATCACGATTATTTATAAGGTTGTCGGCGAGGGTACTGAGTATATGAGTACGCTCACCGAAGGCGAAGAGCTTGACTGCCTTGTCGGGCTCGGCAACGGCTATACTCTTAAAGACGCGGAAAACCCCGTCCTTATCGGCGGAGGCGTAGGCGTTCCGCCTCTCTATAATCTCGCTAAAAAGCTTATTGAAAAAGGGCAAAAACCCTCCGTTATCCTCGGCTTCAATACTGAGGATGAAGTTTTTCTCGAGGACGAATTCAGAGCGCTTGGCTGTAACACCGTAGTTACTACCGTAGACGGCTCTCACGGAGTAAAGGGCTTTGTAACGGACGCGCTGAAGAATATTGATTATGATTACTTTTATACCTGCGGTCCTATGCCGATGTTCAGAGCGATTGAAGGCGCTGCAACAACGGACGGTCAGTTCAGCTTTGAGGAGCGAATGGGCTGCGGCTTCGGCGCCTGTATGGGCTGTTCGTGCAAAACAAAAAACGGCTATAAGCGTATCTGTAAAGACGGTCCCGTCCTTGAAAGAGGTGAAATAGTATGGTAGATTTATCAGTAAACCTTGCAGGAATGAAAATGGTTAATCCCGTCGTTCCCGCTTCCGGTACCTTCGGCTTCGGCAAGGAATTCAAGGATTATTACGATATAAATATACTCGGTTCCTTCTCGTTTAAGGGTACAACTAAGGAGGCGCGTTTCGGAAATCCCACGCCGCGAATTGCCGAGTGCAAAAACGGTATGATTAACGCCGTAGGACTCCAAAATCCGGGCGTTCATCACGTTATCGAGCATGAGCTTCCTGAGATGAAGGAGTATTTTCATAAGCCCGTTATCGCTAACGTTTCGGGCTTTTCGGTAGAGGATTATGCCTATACCTGCGAGCTTCTTGATAAGGAGGAGCAGGTCGGTATTTTAGAGGTAAACGTTTCCTGCCCGAACGTACACGGCGGGGGAATGAGCTTCGGAACGGATTCAAAGAGCGCCGCAGAGGTTACAAAGGCTGTAAAGGCTGTTACAACAAAACCTGTTTTTATAAAGCTCAGCCCCAACGTTACCGATATCGTTTCCATAGCGAAAGCGTGCGAGGAGGCGGGAGCGGACGGAATATGCCTGATAAATACGCTTCTCGGAATGAGAATTGATATTAAAACCCGTAAGCCCGTTATAGCCAATAAAATGGGAGGCTTTTCGGGCGACGCCGTATTTCCCGTTGCTCTTAGAATGGTTTATCAGGTTGCAAAAGCCTGCAATATTCCCGTTATGGGCTGCGGCGGAGTTTCTTCTGCTAAGGACGTTATAGAAATGATGATGGCGGGAGCAACCGCTGTTCAGGTGGGCGCGGCTAATCTTATTAATCCCTACGCCTCAAAAGAGATAATTGAAGCGCTTCCCGCAGAGTGTGAGAAGCTAAAAATAGAAAGAATTTCAGATATTATAGGAGTGGTTGAATAATGGGACGCGACGTAATCATAGCCTGCGACTTTGACAGCGCAGAAAAAACCTTTGCTTTTCTTGATAAGTTTACCGAAGAAAAGCCGTTCGTAAAAATCGGAATGGAGCTTTTTTATGCCGAAGGACCTTCAATAGTCCGTGAAATAAAGAAAAGAGGGCATAAAATCTTCCTCGATTTAAAGCTCCACGATATTCCCAATACCGTTAAAAAATCAATGGCGGTTCTCTCTGCGCTCGACGTTGATATGACAAATCTTCACGCTGCGGGAACTATTGATATGATGAAAGCAGCGCTTGAAGGGCTTACAAGAGCGGACGGAACGAGACCGCTTCTTATCGCCGTAACTCAGCTCACCTCAACGGGCGAGGAGCGTATGCAAAAAGAACTGTTGATTAACGCGTCAATTAATGATACTATTGTTAAGTATGCCGAAAACACAAAGGCGGCAGGGCTTGACGGCGTTGTATGCTCACCGCTTGAGGCGGGAATGGTTAAAAACGCCTGCGGCAGTGAGTTTATAACCGTAACTCCCGGCGTTCGCTTTGCTGACGGAGAGGTAGGCGACCAGGTTCGCGTAACAACGCCCGAAAAGGCTAAGGAAATCGGCTCGGATTATATTGTAGTCGGCAGACCGATAACTCAGGCGGACGACCCCGTTGCCGCTTATCGCCGCTGTGTTAAGGAATTTGTAGATTAAAACCGTTAAATAAAGGAGAAAAATATGTTCATTACCCCCGAAAGAATTGCTAAGGATTTGCTTTCAATAAAAGCTGTATTTCTTAAACCCGACGACCCGTTCACCTGGGCTTCGGGAATTAAATCACCCATTTACTGCGATAACAGACTGACTCTTTCCGATACAGAGGTAAGAACGGACGTTGAGCAGGGGCTTGCAGAGCTCGTTGATAAATATTATCCCGAGGCGGAAATGCTTATGGGCACTTCAACCGCGGGTATCGCCCACGCCGCAATTACCGCAACAATTCTTGATTTACCTATGGGCTACGTTCGCTCAGGCAATAAGGACCACGGAAGAAAAAATCAGATTGAGGGTAAACTCGAAAAGGGAACGAAGGTAGTAGTCGTAGAGGATTTAATCTCAACGGGCGGCTCGGTTATAGAGGTTGTAGACGTCCTGCGCGAAGCGGGGGCGGAGGTTCTCGGAATAGTTTCAATTTTTACCTACGGGCTTAAAAAGGGTATTGACCGTCTTAATGCGGCAAACGTTAAAAACGTATCTCTTTCAAACGCCGATACGCTTATAAACGTTGCTGCAGACGAGGGATATATTAAGGAAAACGATATAATCAAGCTTAAAACCTTCTTTGAAAATCCGAGCGACAGCTCGTGGATGGAGAAATAAAATGCGTCATCTTATTGATACAACCGATTTATCGCTTGCCGAAATTGACGATATGATTTCGCTCGCGAACGATATAATTGAAAACGGTGAAAAGTATGCCGAAAGCTGTAAGAGGAAGAAGCTTGCAACGCTGTTTTTTGAGCCGAGTACGCGTACCCGCCTTTCCTTTGAGGCGGCTATGCTTGAGCTTGGCGGCTCAGTCCTCGGCTTCAGCGAGGCAAACACCTCCTCCGCAACCAAAGGCGAAACCGTCAGCGATACAGTCCGTATAGTATCTAATTATGCGGATATAATCGCAATGCGCCATCCGCTTGAGGGAGCCGCTAAGGTAGCGAGCGGAAAAACCCTTGTGCCGATTATTAACGCGGGTGACGGCGGCCACGCTCATCCCACCCAGACTCTTACGGATTTATTAACCGTATACCGTGAAAAAGGGCGCTTCAACGACCTTACAATAGGGCTTTGCGGAGATTTAAAATTCGGCAGAACGGTTCATTCGCTTATTAAGGCTATGAGCCGCTATGAAAACGTAAAATTCGTTCTCATATCGCCGAGAGAGCTCTGCGTTCCCGAGTACATAATTACGGATGTACTTGAACCGAGCGGCTGTGAGTACAAGGAGGTAACCTCTATGGAGGAGGTTATGCCTGAGCTTGATATACTCTATATGACGCGTATCCAGCGCGAACGCTTTTATTCGCAGGAGGAGTATTTAAGGCATAAGGACGCCTTTATACTCGACCCCGAAAAACTCATAAACGCCAAAGCGGATTTAACAATAATGCATCCGCTGCCGCGCGTTAACGAGATTGCCGTTTCTGTTGACAGCGATTCGAGAGCAAAGTATTTTGAGCAGGCGCTAAACGGTAAATATATAAGAATGGCGCTGATTCTCAAGCTTCTTGAATGGGCTGATGAAAAGTCCGGGCATTCGGGCGTTGAACCTACCGTAAACGGATTAAAATGTAATAATCCCCACTGTATTTCAAACCATGAGGATTTAATGCATATTTCAAAGCGTACGGACAAAAACACGTTCCGCTGTATCTACTGCGAAACAAGAACAAAATAACTGCGGGGGATTTTCCTCCGCTTTTTCCACGGAGGAAATAATGAAAAAATTCATTTCGCTTTTACTTTGCGCCGTAATACTTGCGGCGATGAATATAAATGTAAATATAACGGCATTTGCCTCTGAAGGCTCAAGCATTGAAATAACTGACCGCTTTGCCGAATGGGGCGTTAATGACGACGCTGAAAACGTAACTATCTTCAGCGAAAGCAAGAGGTATACAGCCTCTTATAAGGGCTTTTCGTATAATAAAGCGAGCAACACCTTAACCCTGAGCAGAATTTCTTCAGCGAAAAACGCCTTTTTGCTGAAAATCACTGATATGGACGAGCTTAATATCAGGCTATCCTCAAATTCGTCGCTCGTAGGCATTGAAGCAAAAAACAGCAACCTTGTTATAAGCGGAAACGGTAAGCTGTTCATTAACCCCGCATACAGCTGGCGGCAAAGAGGGATAAACCATAATAAAACTCATATCAGCTCCTGCCCGCTTGTGTTTGAAAACAGTACTTTAAGGGTTGAGAACACCGCGGATATACGGATTGAAAACAGTAAAGGAAAGAGCTTTATGGGCGAATTTACCTTTTCCGGTTCCCAAAATCCAAATGAAATTATCTCAACTGCCGGTGCCGTCTCAACTCCTCTCGTATGGAAAAAAGCAGCCGAAACGGAAGATAAAAGCCTTTACCGGCTTACCAATAAATCGCTCTCGTTTATCAGCACCCCTGTTCCGTCGCCTGAAATAAAGCCTCAGGAAAAAAAGAGTATCTCAAAGGCAAGGGTTACCGGAGTTAAAGATGCAGTTTATAAGGGTAAACCGATAACCCTTAAGATAAAGGTAAGTCTCGGCGGCAAAACGCTGAAAAAGGGAACGGATTATTCCGTGGCTTATTCAAAAAATACCCACGTAGGTACGGCAACGGTAAGCGTTATCGGCAAGGGCGAGTACAGCGGTACGCTTACAAGGCGCTTTAATATTAATCCGAAGCCGACAAAACTGAAAAGGATTAAGCCCATAAAGGGCGGCTTTGTTGCGTTTGTTTCAAAGCGAACCAAACAGACTACGGGCTATCAGGTTCAGTATTCATTAAACAGAAAATTCAAAAAGAGCAAAAAGCGTATTGTCAATAATAAAAGAATAGAATACAAAGCTGTAAAGGGGCTTAAGCATAAGAAAAAATACTATGTCAGAATAAGGGTGTACCATAAGGTCGGCAAAAAAACCTATTACTCAAAGTGGAGCAAGCCCCTGAGGGTAAAAACAAAATAATCAGTATGGGAGGGCGTTTGCCCTCCTTTTTACATTGTTGATTATCTGTCAACCGCTTGACAAATGCCCGCTCGTTATTTAAAATAAAATTAAGCTATATGCTAATATTTTACAGGAGTGGTATTTATGAAATTAAAAAAGTACATTGCTGAGTTTATCGGAACGGCAGTTCTTGTAATTCTCGGCTGCGGAACGGCAATGCTTGTCGGCTGCGACGCTGCAAACGGCGGCGGTTATATACTTACAGCTCTTGCGTTCGGTCTCGTTATCGTTGCAATGGCGTACAGTATCGGCAATATATCGGGCTGCCATATTAACCCTGCGGTGTCGCTCGGCGTTCTTATCAGCGGGGGAATGAACTTTGCTGATTTTATCGGCTATATTATCTCCCAGTGTCTCGGCGCTTTTGCGGGCAGCGGCGTACTGTATCTTATCTTCAAGCTCGGTAACGTTACGGATATGACGGGCGGCTTCGGAGCTAACGGGCTTGCGGGAGTAAACGGCTCCGCGGCATCCGGCTTCGTCGTTGAGGTAGTTTTAACCTGCGTTTTCGTTACGGCAATCCTCGGCGTAACCTCAAAAAAAGCTAATCACGGCTCCTTCGGCGGTCTTGTAATCGGCTTAACTCTGACTCTTGTTCATATTTTAGGCATCGGTTTAACGGGTACCTCGGTTAACCCCGCGCGCTCAATCGGACCCGCTGTTTTTGCTCTGATAAACGGTAATAGCGACCCGATTAAAGCCCTCTGGGTGTTCATTCTCGCTCCCCTCGTCGGCGCTGCTCTTGCCGCTCTTATTTATAAGTTTCTTGAAAGCGGCAAGGCTGAAGAAAAGTAATTTAATTTCTTAATGAAAAGAGAGTAATATGTATATTTCAAAAAAAGAAAAAGTGAATTACTATTTCGGCTTAACTGGTCAAAATATAGTATATTCGCTAATCGGCGGTTCATTTTTCACTTATTTCTTAACCGATATAGCGCTGTTTCCTACTCTTGCCGTAACGGTAATGCTCGTTATTATGAAGGTGTGGGACGGCGTTAACGACCCCGTCGTAGGCTCGTTTGTAGATAAGCATTCCTTCAAAAACGGCGAAAAACTCCGTCCGTTTTTAAAGTACACTCCGCTTCCCGTCGGTCTGTTCACGGTGCTTATGTTCGTCGTGTTCTCAACAAAAGAAAGCCTTCTCTGGCTCAGAATAGCGTATTTTGTAATAATGTACATCTGCTGGGATTTATCCTATACCTTCCAGGACGTTTCAATCTGGGGAATCACCGCCTGCGTTTCGCCCGATTCCAACGAGCGTGACCGCTTCGTTCAGTGGGCGAGAACCTTCGGCTCAATCGCATACGGCATTTTCAGTATGGGAATTCCTATGGTGCTTGAAATCGTTGTTAATAAAACGGGCTCAACTATGCGTCTTATGGTTGTCGTTTTTGCAATAATATTCGGACTCGGCGGCTCAATGCTCAGCCTCAGATGTTATCAGGCGCAGGAGAGAATCAGGGTAAACGTAAACGAGCAGCAGGAAAGCCTTCGCGAAAGCTTCTCGCTTCTCTTCAAGAATAAGATGATGCTTCTTGTAACCGCGTCAAACCTTCTCGGAGCGCTCGCCTTCGGAAATAATCTTGTAACGTATTTCTTTAAATACAAAATCCCCGCTAATTTCCTCGGCGGCGACGGTATTCTCGGCGCAATCGGAGCGCTCGGCTTAACTACGATTTATGCAGCGATTACGGGCGGTCCGGGCTTTATCGGTATGATGCTTGCGGATAAGATGAAAAAGTGGTTTAAAAACTACGTTAACGTTCTTATCTTTATGCAGGTTTGCAATATCGTTGTAAGGGTAATAGCGTTCTTTATCGGCTTTGAGGGAAAGAATCTCTGGATTTCAATGCTTCTTGTAGGTCTTGGCTGTATTCCCAACGGCGCAACCTCAATCGCGCAGACGGCTATCTTCTGCGACAGCATTGACTATATGGAATATAAAACGGGAAAACGTACGGAGGGCATTACCTTCTCCATTCAGACCTCGTTTACAAAAATTTCAAGCGGAATTACTATGGGGCTCTCAACCCTTGCGCTTCATATTCTTAAATATAAGGCAATCCCTGATGACGCGGCAGTTTTCGTAGGAACTCAGAGTGCGGCGTTTGAAAAGTGGATTTGGCCGCTTGTAATGCTGACTCCCGCTGTTGCAAGCCTTGCGTTTATCGTTCCGCTCCTCTTTATTCACTATACTCCCGAGGAGCGCGCAAAGGTAGAGGCAACTCTTAAAGAAAGACGCGCAGCGGAAAACAACTCAACTGAAGATTAATAAATAAAAGCCATTGTTTTTCAATGGCTTTTTCTTATACCTCGTGTTCTTCTCCCCATTCCTTGCTGTATTCAACGTTTTCTTCTGAAGGGACGGGGACTCTCATTTCAGTTTCTCCGTCGGGCTGAACGGTAGGGTTTGTAACGGACTCAGCGTACCTGTTTAAAATTTTTTTATTCGCTTTTAAGTATTTCTTTTTCATATTTACTCCTTAATTTATAGTAGATATTGCATTAATATTATGCTATAATTAATATGAATTATTCTGCGGAGGTGATAAGATGACTAAAAAGCTCAGAGCGATTATTGCTGTAATCGCTGCTTTTGCCGTTGTTTTTCCCGCCGTGTTTATATCTTATGATACCGATGCCGCCGCCCCCGTTTCCGCTTCCGAGCAGTTTTACGGCGACCTTTCGGAAATGCTTCATAATTACGATAAAGACCTTACGAAAGAGGATTTAAAAAATGAGTACGGAATGGCGCGTCTTGTGGTTACCTCGTGGAACGGAAAAAAGTACGGCGCGATAGACTGCGCGTACGATAAGAGCGAGGATATAGCAGTTCTCCAGTATTCCTCTCCCGAAAAGGCAAAGTCCGCCGCAGTGCGAATGAACGCCGAGGGAATGCAAGCCAATCCCGATACTCCCGTATATCTCGATTCAGCCGAAAAATGCACTATGTCCCCGAACGACAGCAATGCCCTCGGAGTTAATTCTTATCTTGATAATTTTGAAATGGTGCAGGATAACGTTGTAGTAGCAGTTATCGATACGGGCGTTATGTTTGACCATTCGGACCTTGAGGGACGCTTCACTTCGGAGGGCATTGACCTTTCGGGCGATAATATGACCAATGCCTATTATGACGTTGACGAAACGGGAGACCATTACGGCCACGGTACCTCCGTTTGCGGAATTATTGCCGATAACACACCCGATAAGGTTAAAATCCTGCCGATAAAGGTCGTTCCTTTCGGAATTGATTATGCAACCTCCTCGTCGATTTCAGCAGCGATTAACTACGCGGTTGATTACGGCGCAAAGGTAATCAGCATATCTGTTTCGGGCGCCGGCTATGTAAACAGCTATCAGAAGGTTATGAATAATGCGCTCTCAAAGGGCGTATGTATATGCGCAAGCGCAGGCAATTCAAGCGAGGAAATAACGGAGCGTTATCCCGCCTGCCTTGACGGAGTAATAACCGCTTCGGCGCTTGACGGTACGTATTCTCAGATTGCCTCGTATTCAAACTACGGCGACGTTATTGATTTCTGCGCTCCGGGGTATAAGATTAACAGTACCTTCCCGCTAAACGGCGAATCCTCCTATAAAGCGGTCAGCGGTACTTCGTTTTCTGCTCCGTTTATCGCCTCTCTCTGCGCTGATATAAAATGCGTTGATTCCTCAATGAGTAAGGACGAGGTCTATCAGACCCTCTGTGATTTTTCAGTGGATTTGGGCGAAAGCGGGCGCGATAAATATTACGGTAACGGTATGCCGTACCTCGGAAATATGCAGTATTCGGGCGAGGGCTACAGCTATTCAATCCCTCAGGGAACGCTCAGTCTTACCTCCATACCGGATTACACTCAGGAAAACCGACCCTGGGCGCGGTTTGCAACAAAAATGACTCAGGTCAATATAGCAAACAGCGTTGAAAGGGTAGGCGATTACGCATTTTACAATATGCGAAAAGCAAATTTTACAATGCCTGATAACTTTAAGAGCGTTGGCGATTATTCCTTCTTCTGCTGCAGAAATCTTAGTGAAATCAGCTTTGGCATAGACGTTGAAGGTATAGGCTATAAAGCCTTTGCAAATACTAATGATTTAACTATAAACGGCTACGGCAACACCCCCGCTGAATCATATGCCGCAAGCCAAAATATAAGGTTTAATTCTCTCGGCTGCAACCACGATTATTTCCGCGAGGCGTTTACTCCCGAAGGTGAGGAGCCGTATATTCTCTGTACCTGTTACGTCTGCGGAGATACCTCGAGGGAAAAATACAAGGCGCCGCTGCCCGTACTGAGAGGAACCTGCGGTTACGGAGTGAACTATACTCTTGACGCGCTCGGAAGATTAAAGATTTACGGTACCGGCGCGATGTTCGATTACAGCTGCAGAGAAGCGCCGTGGTACGGTAAACGCGATGAAATCAAGATTCTTGAAATAACCTCGGGCGTTTATTCCGTATCGCCTTACGCCTTTTACGGCTGCGACAGTATTATCAAGGTTTACGCCGCTAATGACAGCGAGTATTTTTCAAGCGATGAGGTATCGCTTATGAACAAGGCGGGGAATGAGCTGATATTAACCTTTGCCCATACGTATTACGTTCTCCCGTCGGGCATTGATACTCTTTCGGCAACCGCCTTCATCGCAGCGGGGAATATAGCGCTTCACAGCAACGGTAATTTTACTGTTGAAAACTCGCTGATATATGATAAAAACGGAAATATAGTCGCGGCGCTTCCCGATTACAGAGAGAGAACGCTAACTATTAATAAGCAGATAGAAGTTAAGCCTTACGCCTTTATTCTCTGTGAATATCCGCAGCGGCTTGAAAGCGATATTGTTGATTTAACGGTTGGTGAATATGCGCTCGGCTACGTGTTTAACGGCGCAATTACCAAGCATAGCTTTACCGTAAGCGCCTGCGCTGAAAACGGCGCTATGCTCTATGCTCAGAGCAACGGCTTTGATACGGAAATTAGCTCGTTTAAATGCGGCGATAATATGACCTATTCATACGACGAAAGCTCAAATACGTTAAGGCTCAGCGGAATGGGGGATATGTACATTTATTCCTCTGCCGAAAGCATACCGTGGTACGGCATTATCCCCGATATAACAACGCTTGAAATAGGCGACGGCGTACTTTCCGTTTCGCCGTATTCCTTCAGCGGAGCCGACGGGCTGTACTATCTTACAATGCCGCTGTCGCTCAAAGCCCCCGAGGATGAAACTACCTGGAGCGGCTGCGAAGCGATTAAGTATTTAACCCTTACTCTCGGAACGGGCGTTATGGATGATTACGACGGTGTAAACGGGGAAGAGATTTACCGCTTAACTCCGTGGTTTCTCAGTAAGGCAACTATAAAGGAATTCAGTATGGACAGCAGGGTGAGGTATATCGGAAAAACCGCCTTCCGCGGCTTCTCGGCAATCAGCGAACTCAAGCTTGACTGTATTGAGGAAATAGGTGAGGACGCCTTCCTCGCCTGCGCTAAACTGAAGGCGGTAACGATTTATTCAAAGGACGCCGTCCTTCCCGATTACTGTATTCTTTCATATAAGGCAACGACGAAAAAGCTGTATCCGAGAGTGACCGTTACCGCTTATTGCGACAGCACGGCTAAGGATTACTGCACCCGCCTCGGCGCAACGCTTATTCCTCTCGGCTGCGGCCATTCAAGGGATATTACGTTACTCAGCGAGGAGAGCGACGACGCTCATATTTCAAAGACGTATTACTGCGCGGATTGCGGCGAAGAATTTACCGAAACTCAGTATATCAACGCTTCCCTCAGCGGTACGGTTAAAACCGCGGCAGGAGCGCCGGTTAATGACGCCTGCGTAACTATTGCGGGCGTTACGGCTCTTACAAACGGCAGCGGTGAATATGCTCTTCCTGATGATGTTCCTTGCGGTAACGCAGAAATAAGCGTCAGTGTAAACGGCGTCAGGGTTTATTCCGACAGCGTGCATATTTCCCCGGAAATTACCACAGCTGATATTACCTTCAGCTATGCGGATTATATTTCGGACGGAGTTATAAACGCTAAGGATTACGCCTTCGCGCTGAAAAACGGATTTAACGGTAAGGAGCTGTTTGATTACGGCATAATTAACGCTGCCGATAATCATACTGAATTAAAAGCTGATGAAAACTAAAATTCTTGTAAGCGCCTGTCTTTTGGGCGAAAACTGTAAATACAACGGAAAAAACAATAAAAACGAAGAGGTTATCGCTCTCAGCGGGTATTTTGAATTAATACCCGTTTGTCCCGAATGCTTCGGTGGGCTTCCGATACCGAGAGTGCCGAGCGAAATCAAGGACGGCAGAGTATATTCAAAGGACGGCGCTGATTTAACAGATAACTTCTTAACGGGCGCGGAGCATACGCTTTATATAGCAAAAGAGAGCAACTGTCCCGCAGCGCTTCTTAAGGAACGCTCGCCGTCCTGCGGCTTCGGTACGGTATATGACGGCTCGTTCAGCGCAACGCTCTGCGAGGGTAACGGAATAACCGCACAGCTCCTTTCCGATAATGAAATCGCCGTTTTCGGCGAGAGTAAAGTAAAGAAATTAATTGAACTTTATTCATAAATTGTTAATTGACTTTAATTATTAAGTAAACTATAATGGCATTACAATCTATTAAATACTATTTTTTATACAGAGGTGTAATATGAAAAAAGCTTTGGTAATTATTCTTTCAATTGTAATGGTAATTGCTGCGTTTGCGGGCTGTTCCGCAAAAAAGAATAATAATGATCAGACGGGAGACCCTAAAAATACCTCCTCAGTAGCTGAAGAATGGCAGAAAACTACTATAACAACCGATAACGCCAAAATCAGCAATAACGACGCTATTGAATATATCAAGAGCTATTCCGCAAAGGAGCTTTCCCTTACCGATGAGGAAATGAAGGAATGTGACTTTATGTTCTCCGGAACGGGCGTTAAAATAAAGAACGATTACTACGTTAAGGTCAGCGCCATCGTAAAGCACGAGAAGGGAAAGGACGGCAACGGTAATCCGATTTATACCTTTGATAACAAGGGCGAATACTATATCCGTTACGACGGTAAGCAGGTTCTTAAAAAGGATATGACTAAGAACACGAACGAATATACCGAGCTTAAGGCTAAAAAAATCCCTGAAAAAACAACCGCAAAGGCTGAAAAAACAACGGAAAAAGCTAAAGATACAACCGCAAAAGCCGAAAGCACAACTAAGAAATAGAGGCTGATTATGAAAAAATCAACTAAGCTTGCCTTAGCGGGTATCGGCGCTGTTGCAGCGGCAGAAATTGCCGTTCACGCCTACCTTGACGTAATGTATAAGGAAACTATCCCGAAGGGCTTATTCAAAATTATTCAGGAAAAAACCGACAACGGCGATTTAATCCCTCTCAGCAATATGTGCGAGGAGAGTATGAAATGGGTTGACGCTCAGGACGTTGAAACCGTAACTATGCAAAGCGACAGAGGAGAAACCCTAAAGGGCTTCCTTCTTATGGCGGAGGAAAAAACGGATAAATTCTGCCTTTTTGCCCACGGCTACCGCGCAAGCCACAGGGGAGACAGCGCCAACTTCTTTAAGTATTACCACGATATGGGCTTCAACTATCTTGCCGTTGACCATACCGCCTCGGGCGAAAGCGAGGGCGACTGGGTAGGCTTTGATTATTATGAAAGTCAGGATATGCTAAAGTGGATTGACTATCTTATTGACCGCTTCGGCAGCGATATTACCGTAACTCTCCACGGCGTTTCAATGGGCGGCGCAACGGTTTGTCAGATGGCGGATAAGGTACCGCCTCAGGTTAAGCTCATTGTTGCGGACTGTCCGTATACAAGCGCTGTTGACGAGTTTACCTCAGTAGCAGAAGGCGTAGGCGTTAAGCATATAACGCCGTATCTCGTTAAGGGAATGAACTTCCTCAACAAACGTCTCGCAGGCTACGACCTTGCGGATACGGACGTAAGGGAAAGCGTTAAGAATTCAAGAGTTCCTATGCTCTTTATCCATGGCGGAAGCGACGATTTCGTTCCGACCCGTATGGGCGAGGAGCTGTACGACCTTTGCGAAAACGAAAAGGATATTTATATCGTTCCCCCCGCAAAGCACGCAGAAAGCATCGTTCAGGATACAGAGGGCTATCTCGCTAAAGTAACAGAATTCATAAATAAATACATATAAAAAAAGAGGGCAACGCCCTCTTTTTTATCTTAATTAAGAATTAAGAATTATGAATTATCAATTATTCTTTCATTTATTTCCTTCTCAACCTTAATGAGTTTTTTCTTCGTCGTCATTCCGAATTCAACCGTAACAACCTCGCCGTTTTTTAGGTGGATAATCAGGCTTGAATACCTGTCCGTAACGCTCTTTTTGAACGAAGGCTTTGTATCCTTGTAACTTTCAATCCGCTCTATCTCGTCAAAGCTGAAAACGTTTTCCTCATCAAGCCAGTTAAATTCAACCTTGCTCTCGGTAAGCTTAACGCCGTTTTTGATAATCTCCTTAGTCATCAGCGCGGCAATTACCGCTATAATTATTTCAATAACGAAAAAGCCAACAGTGAAAAAGCTTGCCTCCCGTATAATTCCGTAAACGGAAATTGCGAGAAATCCGATAACGAAAATATCAAAAACTACCGCTAATATATGCATTGCGGGCGGCGCGGTACGAATAAATTTATCCTTCATAAAATCTTTCCTTTATATTGCATTTTTGGCTTTCAAATTCTCTTTCGTTAAGGTACGCGAGTACGCCTTCATTATCGCTGAATTCAAAGCGCAGCCGGTAGGAATAAAGCTCCTGCCTGTAGCGTCCGTGCTGCTTTCCGTACTTTCCGTCGCCTGAAAGCGGATGACCTATAGAGGCAAGGTGCGCCCTTATCTGGTGCGTTCTTCCCGTCAAAAGCTCAATTTCAAGCAGAGTGAGTCCGTTTTTTTCGTCAAGCACTCTGTAGCTCGTAACTATCTTTTTTGCGTTTTCTTTCGGCGTATCGGTAACCGTTACAAGATTCTTTCTCTCGTTCTTCGTAAGGTAGCCCGTAAGCGTTTCGCTCTGTTTTTCAAAATGCCCTTCGGCAATGGTAAGATAGTATTTCTTAACCTCGCGGTTTTTTATTCTTTCGTTTATCTCTTTAAGCGCCGCATAGTTTTTAACCCCTATAACGAGCCCTCCGGTGTTTCTGTCAATTCTGTTGGCAAGGGCGGGGGTAAAGGAATTTTCGTTTTCAGGCTGCCATTCCTTCTTTTCAAAAAGGTATTTTTTCAGCGCGGAAACGAGCGTGTTTACGTATTCCTTTCCGTCGGGATGGCAAAGCATACCCTGAGGCTTATCAAGGATTATAAGGTTTTCGTCCTCATAAATTATCCCGTCAAGCTTCGGTGCTTTTAAAAAATCATAATGTGTTTTTTTAGGAACAAGAAGGTCGTCTGCAAGGTAAAGCTCAATTATATCGCCCTCGCTCACAAGCTGTTCGGGCGTACAGCGCTTGCCGTTAACCTTAATGTTCTTTTTTCTTATCTGCTTAAACATCATAGACTTCGGAAGGCTCTCAAAGCTCTTTTGTAAAAGCTTGTCAACCCTCTGTCCGCTGTCGTTAGCGCTAACCGTAATCTTTTTCATATGGGTATTATAATTTATTGCGGAGTTGATGTCAAATCTGTAGCGTAAACAAATGTTCTATTTCACGGTTGACTTTTTAATTTCTTTAGGCTATAATATACTGAATATACTTTTTTGGGGAAAATATTTTATATGGACAAATTTAAATTAGTATCTAAGTTTAAGCCTACGGGCGACCAGCCTGAGGCAATTGAAAAGCTCGCGGCAGGCGTTTTGCGCGGCGATAAGGAGCAAACCCTTATGGGCGTTACGGGCTCGGGTAAAACCTTCACAATGGCTAATATTATAGAAAAGGTTAATAAGCCCACTCTCGTTTTAGCGCACAATAAAACCCTTGCCGCTCAGCTATGCAGCGAGTTCAAGGAGTTCTTTCCCGAAAATGCGGTTGAGTACTTCGTCTCTTATTACGATTACTATCAGCCTGAGGCGTACGTGCCTACAACTGATACCTATATTGAAAAGGACAGCGCCGTTAATGACGAGATTGACAAGCTCCGCCACAGCGCAACCTCAGCCCTTTCGGAAAGGCGCGACGTTATTATAGTTGCCTCCGTTTCGTGCATTTATTCTATCGGCGACCCAATCGACTATAAAAATATGGTAATCTCCCTGCGTCAGGGTATGACAAAGGAGCGCGATGAGCTTATCCGTAAACTCGTTGAAATTCAGTATGAGCGCAACGATATAAATTTTGTTCGCAATAAATTCCGCGTTCGCGGCGATACCGTTGAAATCTTTCCCGCAGGCGGCAACGGAAACGCAATCCGCGTTGAGTTCTTCGGCGATGAAATTGACCGAATTTCGGAGATTAATCCGCTGACGGGCAAGATTGAGGGAACACTTTCCCACTGCGCTATATATCCCGCCTCGCTCTACGTTGTCAGCCGCGAAAGGCTTGAAGAGGCGCTCGGGGAAATCTATAACGAAATGACCGAGCGCGTAAAGTATTTTGAGGAGCGCGGGCAGCTCCTTGAAGCTCAGCGAATCCGTGAGCGGACGATGAACGATATAGAAATGCTTCAGGAAACGGGCTTCTGTAAGGGAATTGAAAACTATTCCCGTATAATGAGCGGAAGAAAGCCGGGCGAAGCGCCGTTTACGCTGCTGGACTATTTTCCCGATGATTTTCTGCTTTTCGTAGATGAGAGTCACGTTATGCTGCCTCAGGTTCACGGAATGTACGGCGGAGACCGTTCCCGTAAGGAGAGCCTTATAAAATACGGCTTCCGTCTGCCGTCGGCATTTGATAACAGACCGCTTACCTATGATGAATTCTATTCTAAAATAAATCAGGTAATATTTACCTCCGCAACTCCCGGAACGTTTGAAAAGGAAAAATCCACTCAGATTGTAGAGCAGGTTATCCGTCCTACCGGACTGCTTGACCCGATGATTACCGTTAAGCCCACTGAGGACCAGATGGACGACCTTGTGTCTGAAGTCAATCTCAGGATAGAGCGCAAAGAAAGAGTCCTTGTAACAACGCTGACAAAGAAAATGGCGGAGGATTTGACCGCCTACCTTGAGGGCTTTGAAATCAAGGTGCGCTATATGCACCACGACGTTGATACTTTAGAGCGTATGGAAATTATCCGCGATTTAAGGCTCGGCAACTTTGACGTCCTCGTCGGAATTAACCTTCTGCGCGAAGGTCTTGATATCCCCGAGGTTTCCCTCGTAGCAATTCTTGACGCGGATAAGGAGGGCTTCCTCAGGAGCGAAACCTCCCTCGTTCAGACCATCGGGCGCGCCGCGCGTAACGAAAACGGCGAGGTTATAATGTATGCCGACAGCGTAACTCCGTCAATGGAGCGCGCTATTTCCGAAACCCTGCGCCGCCGCTCAATTCAGGAGGAGTATAACCGCCAACACGGTATTACGCCTAAAACGATTAAAAAGGATGTCCGCGATATTATTGAAATTACGAGCAGGGATAACCTTGATAACCGCGGAAAGCGAATGACGGCTAAGGAGCGCAAGGTTATGATTGAAAAGCTTACGCGCGAAATGAAGGAAGCCGCAAAGCTTCTTGAATTTGAACACGCCGCCTTCCTCCGCGACAAGATAAAAGAACTTTCCGAACAGTAGAAAACGTTTTGATAATTAAGAGTTAAGAATTAAGAATTAAGAATTATAACTCGTTGCAATAAAGATTTTTGTAGGGAGCGGCCCCCGGACGCTCCGTTACAATCCATCAGGAGAATATATGATTAAAAACATTACCGTAAAGGGTGCCCGAGAGCACAATTTAAAAAATATTGATATAGAAATCCCGCGCGATAAGCTCGTCGTATTTACGGGACTTTCAGGTTCGGGCAAGTCCTCGCTCGCCTTTGATACTATTTATGCAGAGGGGCAGCGCCGCTACGTTGAAAGCCTTTCTTCGTATGCGCGAATGTTCCTCGGACAGATGGAAAAGCCCGACGTTGACTACATTGAAGGACTTTCTCCCGCTATTTCAATAGACCAGAAAACGACGAGTAAAAACCCGCGTTCTACCGTTGGAACGGTAACGGAAATATACGATTACCTCCGCCTTCTCTGGGCGCGTATAGGTATTCCGCACTGTACAGTCTGCGGGCGTGAAATAACCCAGCAGACCGTTGACCAGATTGTTGATAAGGTTATGGAGCTTCCCGAGGGAACTAAGCTTCAGGTTATGTCGCCGATAGCGAGGGGCAAAAAGGGCGAATACGTCAAAGAGCTTGCGGACGCGGTTAAGCAGGGCTTTGTCCGCGCAAGAATTGACGGCGAGCTGTATGACCTTTCTGACGCCCCAAAGCTTGAAAAGAATATTAAGCATAATATCGAAGTTATAGTAGACCGTCTTGTTATGAAGCCTGAAATAAAATCAAGGCTTTCGGACAGTATCGAAACCGCAACCCGCCTTACCGACGGCATCGTGCTGATTAATATAATCGACGGCGAGGGCTCACGCGACGAACTTTATTCGCTGAATTACGCCTGCCCCGAGCACGGCGTTTCCATAGAGGAAATGAGCCCGAGAATGTTCTCTTTTAACAATCCTTTCGGCGCCTGCCCTAAATGTGACGGTCTCGGTACTTTCAAGGAAATTGACGAGGATTTGATTATCCCCGATAAAAAGCTTTCGGTTAATCAGGGCGCGATAAAAGCGAGCGGCTGGAACGTTGCCGAGGGCGGCTCAATAGCAAAAATGTATATGGAGGCGCTTGCTTCTGAGTACAATTTCTCGCTTGATATGCCAATAGAAATGATAGGGGAGGAGGGCGTTCGCGCAATCCTCTACGGCACTAATGGTAAAAAGCTGAAAATGAAGCGCGTTACCTCCTACGGCTCGGGTACTTATATGAACGACTTTGAGGGCGTTATCGGCAACCTTCAGCGTAGGTATAAGGAAACGACGTCCGACTGGGCGCGAACGGAAATAGAATCCGTAATGCGCGACTGTAAGTGCAATTCCTGCAAGGGCGCAAGGCTTCGCCCGCAGTCGCTTGCGGTAACGGTAGGAGGGCTTAATATCTATGATTTCTGTAAGCTCTCTATCAATGAGGAAATAGAGTTTATAGACTCCCTTCAGCTGACTGAAAAGGAACAGCTTATCGGTAACCTTGTAATCCGTGAGATTAAAGAGCGCCTGACCTTCCTCAATTCCGTCGGTCTTGATTATCTTTCTCTTTCGCGCGACAGCGGAACTCTTTCCGGCGGCGAGGCTCAGCGTATCCGCCTTGCAACTCAGATAGGCTCCTCGCTTATGGGCGTTCTCTATATTCTTGACGAGCCGTCAATCGGGCTTCATCAAAGGGATAACGATAAGCTTCTCGGTACTCTGCGCCATCTTCGCGACCTCGGTAATACGCTGATTGTTGTTGAACACGATGAGGAAACTATGCGCGCAGCGGATTACCTTGTGGATATAGGCCCCGGCGCGGGAATTCACGGCGGCGAGCTCATCGCTGCGGGTACTCCCGAGGAGGTTATGGCTTGCGAAAACAGTATAACGGGGCAGTATCTCAGCGGTAAGCGCTCAATTCCCGTTCCTTCAAAGCGCAGGGCGGGCAACGGCAAAAAACTCACCGTTTACGGCGCTGCTGAAAACAACCTTAAAAATCTTGACGTGGAAATCCCGCTCGGTAAGTTTATATCGGTAACGGGCGTTTCGGGCTCGGGCAAGTCCTCGCTTGTAAACGAGATACTGTATAAGCACCTTGCCAACAGATTGAACCACGCCAAAAAGCATACGGGCAAGTTCTCATCAATGAAGGGGCTTGACGCGCTTGATAAGGTTATAAATATTGACCAGTCGCCGATTGGCAGAACACCGCGCTCCAACCCCGCAACCTATACGGGAGTATTCAACGATATAAGAGATTTATATGCCCAGACGAGCGACGCCAAGAAGAAGGGCTTTAAGCCTAACCGCTTTTCTTTTAACGTTAAGGGCGGGCGCTGTGAAGCCTGTCAGGGCGACGGTATTGTAAAAATTGAAATGCATTTCCTCGCCGACGTTTACGTACCCTGCGACGTCTGCGGCGGAAGACGCTATAACCGCGAAACTCTTGAGGTTAAGTTTAAGGGTAAGAGCATATACGACGTGCTTGAAATGACTGTTGACGAGGCGGTTGAATTCTTTGATACACAGCCGAAAATCGCTCGCAAGCTCAGAACCTTAAGCGACGTAGGTCTCGGATATATCAAGCTCGGTCAGCCTGCAACGACTCTTTCGGGCGGCGAGGCTCAGCG
>DFGL01000083.1 GCA_002371215.1 Ruminococcaceae bacterium UBA3751
TTTGAAACAGGCGTTCATTAAACCGTCAATTTTATCTGCATCAGCAAAGCTTGTGCCTTTTTTGCTCATGTTGATGGTACGGTATTCGCCCGCCCAGTCGTAGATATCCTCAAAGAGAAACTTATGAATCGCTTTGTAATGAGCAACATCAAAGGTGCTGCAAAACGGCTCCTTTTCAAACTCGCTGGCTTTTGCAAGCGTTACCGCTGCTTCAAACTCCTTCAGCTTTTTATCGTCTTTTATACCGAGTTTATTAATCAGACAGGATGTACCTTCATAGCAATCCTCGGTAATAGCGTCAATACTGTATCCCATTATGAATTAATCCCTTGCATCGTTTTAACTGTGGCGATATATTCCGCCATTGTAATTTCTTTGTTCAACAGTTTTTCACACAGTTTTTTGTATTCAGGCAGAATTACAAAGCCTTCCATTTCAAGGGAGGCGGCAGCATTACTAATTGCTTTTTCATTGATAGGACTCATAGTATCACTCCTGTTGTTATTAGTATATATCAAATCGCCGAAACAATCAAGCGCAATATTTCCGTTAAGCAATGGCAAGCAACAAGGCATTTCAATAAATGGTTGAAGTGCTTATTTTTTTGCTCATTATTGCAGACACCTCGACCAAAACAACCGACCTATCGTTTGGCAGGTCGGTTGTTTTCATTGATACACGACTTGAAACGAAACACCGCTTGTCACCGCCGAAAGCGGCGAGAAGCGGGAGAAACAGTCCGGTGGACTGTTTCGTTGTTGAGAATAAAATCCTGTCACCTCGACCAAAAAGACGGGTTTTCTAATCCGTCTTATTTTTATGCAAATCGCTCTAAATCGGCTTAAACAGGCATTATACGCAATTCGAAAGAATCTGAATGGCTTACTTGGGTTGCCATCAGTTAGTTAGAGTTGGTTTGAATGTCAACTCATTGCCAACCGCTTTGCAACAAAAAAACAGCCACGGTTGTTGTAAGCCGTGGCTGTAAGATTATTCTGTCATTTTCCAAATATGCCCATTAGGCATTTCAACAATATAACCTTTTTCTCTTTGGATAATTGAACCGTCAGACATCTTTCTTGTAATAATTTCTTCTCGATAATCCGGGTCTTCTATCCATTTTGATGTAATAAAGGTGTCACCGTCAATACAGAACAATGTTTCATTACTTTCCAATTTATACTTTGCTTTAACAGGATATATAAACTCAACATTATCATCGTTAACATTAGATTTTACCAGCATAAACGGTTCTTTTTCTATACGAAGGTTAACAAAATCTCCACCTTCTTCAAATGGTAATTCTGTTATGAGCGACAGTTTTTTCTCCTGAATAAAGTATTCATACATCTGTATTACTCTGATGTTAAAATCATAGCGTAATAAACCAAAAGAATTACTTTCATTACTGTAAACAGGATTTTCAATAAAAACATTTTTAGTAAGCGTAAAAGGTTCGATAATTGTTCCGTCAACATTGAAAAGCAATAAACGAGTACCCGTGAATTCTCCTTTATAGTCCTCTATTTCATCTGCATCTACCCAAGACGGCGACTTACCATAAAACCATTCGTTCGTGCCGTTTATCTTTTCAGGATAGTATTCTTTGTAACCTTTGAATAATCTGTATTCCATTATTACTCCTTGCTATTTTTATTAATTTGATAATACCATATTCAACATAATAATTCAATATCTATACTCTCCTTGACCTGCACCAGTCAATAAAAGCGGATTTCATAAAATAAGGGTATTAATGTACAAGTTAAGCAAGATTCATCTAATTTCTTCTGTTTTATAGTTGTTTTTTAATAAAAAATAATATATAATATAAAGCATAATCTATTTTAAAATTTTTTATCAATAATTTTGTGTCACCTTTTTGTTACCGCCGATATGTTATTATAGTGGCAATGAGAAAAATGAAAACGAGGGCGAAGATATGAAGCACCGTAAAATTAAAACGATTATTTCCTGCTTAGCGGCGAGTGTTATACTGTTTTGCGTGACCGCTTTCTCAAGCGTTGCGTTTGCCGATACAAACGTCAGCACCGAGGCTGAACTCAAGGCTGCTTTGTCTGCAGGAGAGAACATAGTTATGACAAGCGATATTAAGCTCGGCTCCTGTATGAAAATTGAGTCGGGCAACGTTACGCTTGACCTTAACGGCTACAAGCTGTACAGAGAGCTAAGCTCAGCGAGCTCCGACGGCAGCGTAATTGAAATCGCTAAAAACGGCAGCCTTACAATCAAAGACAGCTCTAATTCTACCGGAACGATTACGGGCGGCTTTGCAAATTACGGCGGCGGTATTGCAAATTACGGTACGCTTGTTATTCAGGGCGGAAGAATTATGGGCAATCAGGCTTCAAATAACGGCGGAGGCATTAATGCGGCGCTAGGCAGTAAAACAACAATTGAGAATGCAACCGTTATGAAAAATGACGCTAAAAACGGCGGCGGCATCAATATTGAAGTAGGCGCTCAGCCCGTTGAAATGACAAACACAATGGTTAAAAACAACACTTCGCTTTACGATGGCGGCGGTATTCAGAACCTCGGCGGCGTAATACTCAGCGATTGCGTTATTACAAAAAACAACGCTTACGGTACAGGCAGCGGTATTTATGTAAATTACAACACCGTTTCCGTAAAGGGTGCAAACATTATAAAAAATAATACAGGTTCAAATATATATCTCAGAAACGATAAAAAGATTGACGTTGTAGGAAAGCTGGACGCAAAGTCGGAAATCGGCGTTTCGGGCGACAGCGCTAACAGAACCGTAACCAACGGTTACTCCTCTTATCACAGCGAAGAACCAAGCAATTACTTCTTTTCAGACCTTGAAGGCGGCACCGTTAACTTCAGCGACGACAAAAAAGAGGTCAATACCTCTTGCGGTTACAGCGCGGTTGAGGTGTATGATGAAAATAACACCGTAACAAAATCCGAAACTTATCTTGACCCGAGCGACGCCTGGAACAAAGCAGTATCCTATGCAGGCAGCACGGGTAAGGTTGTATGTAGGCTCGGCGCTAACTGGAACCATGACAGACTGCTCAGCGTAAGCGGCAATAAAAAGCTTACTCTTGATCTTAACGGCTTTTATATTCTCCGCACAAGAGATGGTGAGGACACCGAAAACGGCAATATATTTACCGTTGAAGACGGCGCAACCTTTACAATTGCCGATTCCAGACCGAAAAGCAAGGGCTACGACGGTTTTAAGGGAGGCGTTATCGCAGGCGGATGTAATGATACTGACGGCGGCGGAATTATCGTAGGCAAGGACGCAAGCCTTTACATAGAAGGCGGTATGCTTTATAACTGCTATGCCGACGGCGACGGCGGCGGAATTTATATTGACAGCAACGCAAAGAAGGTTGATATCAGAAACTGCCGTATTGTAAACTGCACGGCTGATTCCTTTAAAGCTGACGGCGGCGGAATTTACATCTGCAAAAACGATTTTACAATGATTGATTCAAGCATTGAGGGCTGTTATTCAAATGATAACGGCGGCGGCGCATGCATTGATTCAGACGGCTCGGGTAGCGGAAATTTATCTTTCAAAAATGTCATCTTCTCAAACAATATTGCCGAGGATGACGCAGGCGCACTGGCGATATGGAACTTTGATGACGACGGCGACTATTTAATGTTTAACGGCTGCAATTTTATGTCAAATTCATGCAATAGCTCTGATGGCGGCGCAGTTTATATTGACGGTACCAGCAACGTGTTTACATTGTTTAAAAATTGCAACTTTATGTATAACGAGTCGGGCGATGAAGGCGGCGGAATGTTCGTGAATGATGACAATGTTGTACTTGCAAGCTGCCTTTTTACAGAAAACGAATCAGAGGGAAAGGGCGGCGCTATATATCTTGACGATAATAACGACCTTAACATTAAAGGCCTGATGATTATCAAGGATAATAACGGCGAAGGAAACTTCAACAATCTTTATATACACAGGGGCTGGGCGACCGGCGGAAACAACCATATTTACAGCGGCGGACTTTATGAAGGCTCTTATGTTGGATTAAGTTTTGCGTTACAACAGAATTATGAACTTGTCAAAAACGCTGTAATATATCAGGAAAAATTCTTCCATTGTGAACAACCGGATTTTACAATTAAATTCGAACAAAAAGGAGAACGCTTCGATTCTACTATTATCACAACAGAGGGCACCAGAACGGCTTCCATATTCGGTAAGGGTTCGGTTATTGTGATTATTTCAATCGCGATTGCAGCACTTGCTGCAGGACTTACGGCAATTGCAGTTAAAAAGAAGAAGGGAGAGAAAGATAATGAAGATGACGAATAGAATTAACAAAAAAATAACAAAGGCTATTTGCATTTTTCTTGCGCTCTTTATGGGGCTTCTTCTCCCCTTGCAGGTATATGCAGGCTCATATAACGTTAAATATCTCAGCGATATTAAGCTGTATTATGCTAAAAGTGCTGACGAAGCCAAAACAGGCCTTGAAAAAGAGGGTTACACTTTCTTAAACAATAACCTTAATAACGGCACGGAAAGAGATACTCAGGTTTATCTCGGCTATAAAACCACCACAAACTCGGATATGGCAATTACGGATATCCGTATGCTCGGTATGGAAAGCGGCTTTCAGCTCTACGACTACCGTCAGATGGTGGAATATCTTAAAAACGAGCAATCCGGCACGGCTTACACTATGCTTGAGGCTGCAACTGAATTTATTCAGAATTACGAAAATAAAAATCCCAAGGCGCTTAGCGCTTATAAGGGACTGAATCTCTTTTACGTTGACGAAGCTAAGATGAATCTCGGCGATTACATTATTGCAGGAAAGGCGGACCTTGATTTCTTTATGTCAATGCTGATGAAATCAAGCGCGGCAACACTCAATGCAGTAATAGGCTTTTTAAACGCAGGCATTACCCCCTTTGAAAACGCTTATGACGAGGAAGAGGGCGAAACCGTTTCAAAAAACTGGGCGCAGCAGCTGCCCGAAAGCTCTGTTTATGATATTCTCGAAAACCATCCTACCGCGGATGATTTAAAGAATATGAAAAAGCAGTATAACGATAACGCCAAGGAAACCTTCAAGCAAATTCAGTCTTTCGTTACGTATTACGAAAATGCTGTTGCAAGAAGTCCGAAGGGCGCTTCAGGCGTTAGCAAGAAGACGGCTAAGGAAGCGATTGCAGAATCCGATGAGCTTGAAGCAAAGGACGCTGACGTTGTTTATATTGAAGCATATAACGAGCTTAATAAATATCCTTTCACTGACGAGATGACCGTTGGCGAATGGATTATGGATATCGGCCATCAGACCTCTGATGAGATAGATTTGCAGGAGTTATATCCCCTTGTTGACGTAATGAGCGACGCTCAGAACGATTTAGTTGCCGATACGGGCTTTTTAACCGCTGTTTCAAACCTTGGCGAAAACGTTGAATTAACCGAATTTGAAAAAACGCTGCCCGACGTAAAAACGGCAATAAAGCAATATAACAATACGGAAGCCCTTTCCGTTTGGGATAATGCGGACGATGAGCTTGAGGATTCAACAATTGCTTTCACATCTGAAGCTGTAAGAAGGCAGAGCGCCAATAATCTTTTAATAAAAAGCGAGGAAAAGGATACCTTCAGCGAGCGCTTTGAGCTTGTTGCAAAATGGGTAACCCTTTCAGTAGGCATTCTTTCCGTTGTTGTTTTTGTAACCTCAAAGATTGTTATAGCAATTGCAAGTGCGGCAAGCTCTGCTGCTCTGGCATCTACGCTTGCCTCAATAATTTCCGTAGTCGGAGTTATCGGAGCCGTAAGTATGTGGGTCGGCGCTATTGCAGCGGTTGCAACGGTCGGCATACTGATTTATTTGTGGATAAAATGGTTGACGGAGGACGATGACGAGCCTAAGGAATCTATTGAAATGCCCGCTTATGTTATTGATTCTCAAACAGGAGCAGAAGGCACTGTCCTGACGGTTAAATATAAAACCGTCCTTGCCAACAAGGACCATGACGGTAATTACTGCGGCGACCTTAACGGATGGGAAGAGAAGCGTTGGAATGCTATTTGCTTTACAAGGGATAAAAACGTTGGCAGCCCGATTTGTATGGATGACGAGAATAATATCTTCAAGGTTGTTCAGGGCGAATCAAAAACTCCTGACGGCTATGCGCCTCTGCGCCATTTCGGAGAAAGAACTGCAGGCAACTGCAACCTCTATTGCTCAAAGGACAGTGTAAACGGAATTTTTCTCTTCTACCGCACTGAAAAGACCATACAAAACGAGGCGCCCGAAGCAAGCGAAAGCAGCTCAGAGGAAAAGAAAGCCGAAAACGGTTATTTATCAACTCTGTACATTGCAACGGAACGCACCGCAGCATTAGCTAAAGCAAAAATCCAAAGGCAGTCTTCAAAGTATTATATCTATGACCAGAATTTGTCACCTGATATGGGTTACGCCACCTACCTCGGCTACACCGTAACAAAGAACCCGAAGAATGCTATAACGGATATCCGCATTGCGCCTTATAACGGCAATAACTCTGTTACCTACGGAGAAACTCAATATGTATTTGCAGGAACGGCAGGCGTAAATATGGGAAGCGGCGAAAGCGGTGCAGGCTCACGAAACGACGCGCTTATGTACACAACCAATGAAAACGCAGGCTCGCCGATTCTTGCCGATTCCTTCCATATTACAAATTCACCTAACGACGCTACGGCAGGCTGGGAGCCTGTAATTCCCTTCGCCTGCGGAATTCCGTACAATTTCAACGTTAAGCATGTTAAAATGAACGGCGTTGACGGTCTTTCGGGAATCAGCGCAGAACGTAGTCAAAAGAATTTTGAAGGTGAGTATTATACACGCTGGGACCTTTTCCGTGACGTTTATCTATATTTTGAACCGTCGGTACAGTATACGGGCGGAGAAAAATACGTATCGGGATTATTTTTCCTCAGCGGTTATGACAGATATGATTATGCTAACAGTAAGGACACATCCGCGAGCAAGCTGGAAGAGCCCTTCAGTTCGTATATAAACAAAATAAAAAGCATTAAATATGTTAAGCTGACCGATGTAAACATCACACAGTCAATAAAAGATTATTTAGATGAATACGGCAGAAATTCCAGAACCTTTATGGGTTATACCTATACTCATAATCCAAAACGTGCTATCTATGATCTGGCGCTGTTCCAGGGTACGCCTTGCTCTGCCGGTCTGCCCTATTCCGTTAGCAAAAAGCAAACGGATAAAAGCACGTTGAGTTATATTGCTTCAACTATGTATTCCCAGAACGGCGGATTTTTCAGTGACAATATGTTCAGATTTATAAGCACCTTTAACAGCTTTATGAATAACAGCGGAAATATTTTAGACCAGGATATGAATGCTGTTATCCGTAAAAGTTATTATCATACAACTTATACCTCTGACAATATTGAATACGGCTTTACCCATATGGCGTACCCAACAGTAGGGCTTTATGCCTCGGGCTATGCAAAAAGTAAGAGTCCTCTGAGAATGTGCGACCTTGTTATAACGAAAAAGAATTATACTGCTAAGGTAAACGGGGAAGATATTGAGGTGAATATTGAAAAGGAAAAAACGCTTGACGGCAGTTCGGCAAAGGGGGCGTTCCACTCCGTTACCAACCTTGCAAACCCCCATTCAGTAAAGGCATTTAATTTCTGCTATCCCGATTTTTACAGTTTTTCGGATAACAAAAATGCGGTTCTTAAGGGAACGGGCGCTAATCTTTACGTTTACCAGAGAGGCGCGGCACGCTCAAAGGGAAAATATATATCCTCATTAGCGCTCGGAGCATATTCAGAGGCGTTTTATAAAAATGGCGTAAACAGCAAAAAAGATAGTGATAGCGTTAATAACGTAAAGTATTCAACTGATATGTATTCAATGTCAAGCGCATGCTCATCAAGCACGGATGAGGTGCTGATTAAAAATATTGCCGTAAGCCCAAGCAACGCATGGTATAACCGCAAGGGCGGCTACGATGAACGTATTGAGCCTGACCAATCAAAACAGAGCGTGAATCCCGGCAGCAATTCCTCCGCATATATCGGCGTATCCCGTACGGATAATCCCGACGAGGCAATCAGGGGCGTGCTGTTTGTACAAAACGATAAATGGACCACGGAAAAGAATATCAAAATCGGCAGAGTGGTTTACTATTGCGACGCAATTCAGACTCCTATGAGAGTAAACGGGCATAACTATTATCTGTATTATACCTATAATACGGGCGTAAACGCAGGCCAGCCGATTGAAAATATTTCCGTTGATACCCTTACGCTCATTCAAGGCGCAGCAACGGCACTTTGCGCAAAGGATAGCGACGATGCATCAGAAAGAAAGGTTTATTCGGATGAAAATATGCCAACCTTCCTGCATCTGTATTATGACCACAGCAACATCAAGGGCGTGTATTACAATAAGCTGTATATCGCTTCAGGCAAAACAAAGAGTGCAGCACTGCTTGAGCTTTCCGAAAATGAGTGCGTTGAATTTCTGGACTATGATTTAAACAAGGATGCAGGCGGCGATTCGATATACTTCGGCTATCGTTACGGAGTAATTGACCAAAGTGCGATTAATAAAATCAAGACGGAAGAGGGCAAGGAGGAGGAGCGCAGAGCGCAGCTTCAGGAGGCGATTTGCGATATCGTTATAACAGAGAACGAGCCATATCAGCCCGACGGGTTTATTGCGGAAAACCACGTTTATTACAAGCCTGTTTCCGATAAGAATCTGAATTTGGGCAACCTCGGCGATGAGATGTATATGTATTATTGCAGCGACTATACGTCCGACACCTATAACAAAAAGAACAACGCTGCAACCTACCGCGCATATGACGTTTACTCGCCGATAACTTCATTTGCAATAGCTCCTTATGACTTTGTGCCGTATAGTGAGTGGTACAAAAAATTCTCCCCAGGTTACAGCAGCGCTCGTCCTACTGTTTATGAATATGTTATGTTAAGCAATGAAAAGCGTGCGGCAGACTTAAACTCCGGTATTCTCTTAACTGACGATAAAGGTCGTGCAAAGGGCGATAACAGAATTACAATGTTCGTTGCGCGCCTTGATAACACAGCCAAGCCCTCGGCAGAAATCACCGGCGGCTGGGGTGAAGCTTATTCATACCTCGGCTCCATTTATCAAAAATATAATAAACAGAATTCTTTATCTCAAGAATAACTAAAGGGGTGGCAAAATGTGCCACCCTGACGGTGCGTTAAAATGCTTTATTTGATTTCAAATATTTTTGTCTGTGTCTGCGCCTTTATCAGCTTCGTTTACGGCATAACACAGTTTTTCAAGCCCAAAAAAGCAATTTACGCCCAGATGATTGTTCTGGGCGTGGGCTGCATATTCTTCGGCAGGCTGTATCAGGTGGTGCGCCTGCTGACGGGTGGCGATATTGCAAACGAATTTCAGCTTGGAATTCTCGGCGTTATAGGCTCGCTTATGTTCTTCTTTTCCGCCAATTTCGGCGCGATGGATTCCCTTGCTGACGACGGCTCAAAGGAGTATAACTATTTCAAATCTCAAATAACGAAGTGATTTTATGACTAACATACAAACAGTACATTTTGCAATTGAATTATGGGGCGCTCTGTTCAGCATTATTGCGGGAATCAGCATTTTTATTACCCGTCATTTTGATAAAGCAGGAGCCAATAAACTCCTTAAACTGATAACAACCGTTGCGCTATTACTTATCAGCGACGCTGTATCGTGGGCGTCAAGGGGCGCTTCGGGACAATCTGCTTTCTATTTAGTTCGTATTGTGAATTTTACAACCTTTTTCTTCGCCTTTCTGATTATGCCGCTTGTGGCAGATTATCTGACGTATGTTATAAAAAAACGCATCGGCATAGCGGGGCTTTACTGGGTGAATATTGAATGGGGGCTTTTTGTTTTAGGCGTTATCCTTCTTGTTATCAATGTTTTCCGCCCCTTTATGTATGATTTCGACGGCAACAACGCCTATTTTCGCCTAACCTTCGGTGTTCTGCCGGGCATTATCGGCTTTATAGGTATCATCATTACTCTGGGCGTTGTTTTTGCCTATATAAAATATATGAATACATTTGAAAAGATTGCGACGGCGCTTTACCTTATTCTGCCGATTGTGTCGGTAGTTGTTCAGATTTTTCATTACGGCATATCGCTCACCTATTTTGCAATTACAGTTTCGACTATTCTTCTCTTCGTTTCCTACATATTTAACTATATGCAGTACAACATTGAGCTTGAGCATAAGCTGGCTGACGAGCGAATCCGCCTTGTCAATCAGCAGATACAGCCGCATTTTATCTTTAACTGTCTTACAACAATCCGCTATCTGTGCAGAGATAACGACGAAGCGGTTGATACGATAAACGAATTTGCAGGCTACCTGCGCGGCTGCACAGATTTCTTAAATGAAAACGACTGCATTGAGGCAAGCCGTGAGTTTGACCTCGTGCGTCATTATGTATATTTAGAGCAACGCCGTTTCGGCGACAAGATTTCCGTGGAATATGATTTGGCGGACACGGATTTTAAAACTCCGCCCTTTGCCGTTCAGACCTTGGTTGAAAACGCTATCAAGCACGGACTGAGAAGCAGTGAAATCAAAAACGGTCTTATAACAATATCCTCTAAATTTGAAAATAACAGCCATACCGTTGAGATAACCGATAACGGTGCAGGCTTTGATACAAAAATATTAAAACAAGAAAGTAAAACCCAAGTCGGCATTCAGAATACGCAAAAACGTCTTGCCCTGCTTTGCAACGGTAAAATGAGCGTTGAAAGCGAAATCGGCAAGGGTACAAGGGTAATTATTACAATACCCGCAAAGGTGGGATGAAATGCAAATCTTAATCGTAGACGATGAAGAAATCCTGCGAATGGATTTAAAAAATGCGCTTGAGCGGGTAAGCCCCGGCAATCAGTATTATTTGGCGGAAAGCTATGATGAGGCAATCGCTTTTGTAAGAGAGCAACCGCTTGATATTGCTTTTCTCGATATTCAGATGCCGGGTAAAAACGGACTTTTGCTCGCGCAGGAGATTAAGAAAACCAAACCGAGCCTCAATATTGTTATGGTAACGGCATACAGCAACTATGCTATGGACGCACTGAAGCTTTATGTCAGCGGCTATATTCTGAAGCCCGTAATGGATAATGATTTGATTGAGGTGCTTCAAAACCTCAGAAATCCGATTGGGCTTCATTCTGATACGGGAAAGTTAGAGACGCGGTGCTTCGGCAACTTTGAGGTCTTTAAGGACGGCGTTCCGCTTGCTTTCAAACGAAAAAAGGAAAAGGAAATTTTAGCTTATCTTATTTGCCTTAAAGGTGCAACAGCCACCAAAGGCGAAATCTGTGAGGCAATATTTGAGAATTCCAACACACCCGAGAAGGATAACGCCTATCTCAAAACCCTGATTTATTCTCTGAAACGGGATTTAAAACGGTGTGGCTTTGAGAATTTGCTCATTGTAAACAACAACGCTTATTCGGTTGACACACGGTATCTTTACTGTGATTATTATAACTTTTTAACGGGCGTTGCCGATAAGGCAAGCAGCTACAGAGGCGAATTTATGAACCAGTACAGCTGGGCTGAACAGTACATATTTGAGCTTGAAAATTACTATTAAGGAGAAACGGTATGAACAAAAAGATTTTGGCAGTTGTTTTTATTGTTGTATTAGTTGTGGGAATGGTTGTTGCTGCGGTTATCAGTCATAATCTGACGGAAGGCAGCAGAGAGAATACCGGTATTTCTGAAGAAGCAGAGAAAACAACCGTTCCGCCGGAGTTGCGTATGCAGTATCCCGACAGACTTAACGGAGTTCTTGAAACCAATTACGAAGCAAAGAACAACACGATTATTGTAACCTACGGCGAAAACGGAACGCTTAAGCGCATTTTCGGCAGCAATGAGCTGATGACGTCAGAGCAGGCTTACGCTGAGAAAACAGAGATAGATGTAAACGGCAATACCGTTACTCTTAATGGAAAAAACGGAAAGATATATACTGCTGCCTGGACTGAGAATTACAACAGCTATTTTATTGAACTCAGTCCCGAAGGTGAAGGAATTGACGAAAATGAAATGGCAGAATACGTTTCTGCAACGGAATAGGAGGACGAATATGAAAAAGGCACTATGCGTATTGCTTTGCGTGGCACTGACCGTCTGCATTTTTGCAGGCTGCTCCAAGGGAGACGGCAAATCGGCAGAGCAGGAAAAATTTGATAATCTTACTCCCAATGAATCGGCGAATTATGACGACTTAATCCCGATTTATGAATTTGTCGGCACATATAAAAATGATGATTATACAGTTGCTGTTGAGCAGGAATCAGACCAGATTCTGAAATTTACTGTTACAACGAATAAAAACGAGAAGGGCAGCGGTTATGAATGGCAGATTACGGGCTATTTCAGTGACCAGACCTACCGTGTGAATTACAGCGAAGGGGTTAAATATGCCGTTACCTTTGATAAAAACGGAAAAGAAACCGGTCGTTCGGCAGAGTATGAAAACGGTTCGGGAAGAATGCAGTTTACCGATAGCAACAAGCTTTTCTGGGAAAACGATACGGAACGCCTTGACGGCAATACTGAACTCAAGAAATCAGAAAACTAACAGTGTAACTGTATTTAAATATAGTGTATTGTTTGGAGGAAACCAAATGAAAAAAATATCAAAAGCTTTTATTGCTATCTGCCTTGTGCTTATTACGGTAATTGTATATCCCTCTCAGGTATTTGCGTCTTCGCAAAAATATGTAAGCGAGGTTAAAATCGGCATGGGTAAAACCGTAAAGGAGGCTGCTGAATCGCTCAGCGGTTATACAATCGTTAAGTACGGCAAAGATTATGCTGACTTAAATGAGGATGCGGCTCCCGTTATCAAATCGGGTTATGAGGAAGAAAAGGTCGTCCTGCTTGGTTATAAAACAACATATTTTAAAGAAGAAGCAATAACCGACCTTGCCTTAATGAATATGGATGGCGATTATTTTGACCATGATTACGGCATGATGATTGACCAGATGCTGCAGGGAGAAATCGTTCCTTTCATCAGGGATTTTATTGCTGCTATTAAGGAATACCGCGAGAATTATAAATCCGATATTCCCGAAAACCGAACGCGTGCGCAGTTCTTCCACGACGGGCTCAACAGCCTTATTGACGATGATACAGGTATGAAGCTCGGCGATTTACTGCTCAACGAAACAAAGTTCGAAATGGGCGAAAAAGCTTATAACAAGCTTTCCGAGCAGGAAAAAAAGAAGCATGCTGATATTCTGACTCTTCTGCTTCAATGCAACTGCAAGGCGCTTGTTATAATAAAAACAATGGTTGCCTGGGCTACCGATTCAAACGAGGACACCTGGCTTGACCGTCTTTCAAATCTGACTTATGACGATTTGCTTACTCAGGCTGAGGATGAGTTTGGTTACGGACCATACGATGCTAAAAGATATCTTGCAAGAGAGTATGAGGATGACGCTAAAAAAGTGCTTGCTCTCTGGAAGGATTTTCAGCCGCAGCTTGCAAATTATGAGCAAACCTCTGCTTATCTTGACGAGCAGACTGATATTGAAGAAGAGTTTAAGGATTATCGCGATAAGCTTGAAGGATTTGATATTAAAACCGCAAGCGAAAGCGAGGTTGACGAATTTGCCGAGGCGTCTGTTCAGGCTCAGTTAAAGGCAGAAACCTTTAGCAATGCCGTAGCAGACGTAACGGCGGCGGAACACCTTGAAGAAATTGCGTACGGCGACGGAACAATGCTTGATTTCTTCTCTCAGGAATACGTTGATATTAAGGATGACTTAACAGTTCTCTTCCCCGTTGTTGCGGCTCTTTCTGACGGGCAGCGTGCAAGCCTTGATTTTGTTTCGCTCTCTGAGCTTGTTCGTATGACGATTATGAGCGGCGGCGATTATTCCGAATTTAACTTTGACGATATGGAGGAAACCTCCGTATATCTCGGCGTTGACAGAAGCGTTTACGGTCTTAACGGTCTTGCTGCAACGCCAAATGCTCTTAAAAACAGCGAATCACCGCTCCAGATGAATCCTCTTGCAGTTGAGGCGTGGGACGCCCTGTATCAGTCGATGAACACAATTATGAGCGGCGTTACAAACTATATTATGCCTTTGGTAAGATTCGGAACAAATGTCTGGAAGGTTATCAGTATGGCACTGTTTATTAAAAAGTACAGCTTTGTCGGCTCTCTGGAATATTCACAGATTTCAACAATCAGTACCTTATCGCTCAATGCAATAAAGTCACACCTTATTATTCAGGTGGATTTAGCAAAGGAAGCGGGAAAGGAAATAATTAAAACAACCGTTAAAGAAAGCGGACTGCTTGACAGGATTAAGGGCGCAGCAAGCGGATTTGATAAATTTATGAACGTTGTTTCCTACGCGCTCTTTATTTATACAGCTTACAACTGTTACTCAACTTACAAGGAAATTATGAATTACTATAATATAGACTTTGCCCCTGCGCCGAGAAATATGGTGGATTTGGTAAACATTATGGCTTATACCGAAAGCGGCGAGCAGGTCTATGTTAAAAACCAAACCGTTTACTATGAGGCTGTTAAATGCAACCGAACGAGTAGTGATAAAAAGTATAAGGCGCTCAACGATATCGCCGATATGAAAGGTGACGTCGGCAGGCAGTGGGTTGCGCTCTATGCTTCAAGAAGCAGCGCAATGGCGCCGATACTTGCCGATTCCTTCTTAGTTCTGGAGGGCTCGGACGGCGGCAAGCTGCCGGCTGGCTATAAAAAGGGAATTCACCTGTTTGAAACAACTGCCGCGCTTGATTTAAACAGCGTTCAGTATACCTGGAATCACGGCAAGGACGGCATTTATGTCTATTACAAAACGGATGACAGTGCGGCAACAACAGGCTCTGTTTTCTCAAACGGTTATATTGCAATAGCGGCAGTTTGCGGCATTGCGCTGGGCGCTGTTGCAACGGCGGTTGCAATGACCTCAAAAAAGAAAAAAGAAAACCAAACGCAGACAGTTAATTAAGGAGGGTAAAGACACTTATGAAAAATGGATTATTTAAAAGATTAATAAGCGTCTTACTATCGCTTTTAATGATAATAACGGCAGTTCCGTTCACGCCAATCACAGCTGCTGCAGCGGATGAGGACGTGGATGAAGCGTTGGAGGAATACGAATACTTCATCAGTGTAAAAACCACCAACGACGCTGACGGCTGGAACTGGGCAAACGTTAAGCTTTATACCTTTGATGATGATACATACACAACCTCATCAGAAGTAAAAAAGTTTAATATCACGGATGATATAGACGACAGCGGCGAGGAATTCAGAGGCGTTTACAGAAGCACAAAATTTCTTGACAAGGTTGTTGTTAATATTGACTTCGGCGGCGGTTTCACATGGCGTGACTGGTCGGGAGAACTCACCGTTAAAATTAACGGCACAAATGTTATTTCTACAAGTATGTCATGTGGTTCAACTCCTTTCAGCAGCTCTAACAGGGCTTTCAGCAACCGCGTTACCGCGGATAAGTATCCTAAGGTTGATGAGGATAATTCCCATATATTCGTTCAGAGCGCAGACAGCAACGAGCTCAGCTCTGATTTAACCTTCCGTCAGGGCTCAAGCGAGGAAAAGGGCAAAACGCAGGGCCGTTTATACGCTCAGCTTGTTGACCAGTATGACGTTGTATGGAAAACCCTTGATCAAATTGAAATAAAGAGCAATACTCATCCTGATTACGATATTTTTGAGTTTTCCGAGGTCAGCGATAACAAGGCTGTATTTAACGTAACGAGCACCTTTGACGGCACTTTGAATGATAAGTATCACTCAAACGACCATTTAAGCAAGGTAACACTCAGTTATCCGTTCCACGACCCGGCTAAAACTTATATTAACGATTCCGATGCCGAGGTTAAGACTATACCTCTTGATATTAATTTCAAATTCCTGCACGACGTAACGATTAATCTTAACAAGCAGCTTTTTGCTCAGTACAGAGAATATGAAGGTACAAAAATACCTATTGACTTAGGTATTCCTGCAGGATACAGAATTAAAAGCTTTGTTAAAACGGGAGCAGGCGAGGTAGTCAATAATAACGATAACACCGCCGTTCTTACCGTTGGTAACGGTGACGTTACCGTAACGGGCAATATGGTTGCCAACACCTACTATATTGATTACAACAAGAATGCTGAGGACGCAACGGGCGAAATGACGCCAACCTTAGCAACGTATGATAAAGCCTCAGTTGCTATCAAAAGCAGCACCTTTAAGAGAGAGGGCTATTCCTTCCTTGGCTGGAATACAAAGTCTGACGGAAGCGGAACGGCGTTTACAGCCGGAGTAGCGGCAGTTAAGCCGAATCTTACAACGGAAAACGGCGCACACGTAACGCTTTATGCGCAGTGGGGCAAGAACGTACTTACCGTTGTGCTTAATTATCCTGCTGAAACGGCAGTTATGCCAAAAACCGTTAACGTTAACCGTTTGCTTTCAATTACTCCCGAGGAGTTTATTGACGTTAATTCAGCAAGCGCTCACTATCGCTATACGGGCTCAGACAAAAGCCTTGAAAGGATTACCGAGGATATGTCGGTTAATCTTTACTATGAGCATGAAGAGCATCATTTTGGCGAGCCGTTTATTTCGGTTGACCCGACCTGTACTACCGACGGCGTTGAAACGCGGGTCTGCGAGGATTGCGGATACGAAAAGAATACGCTCGTCCCTGCTTACCATCAGGATTTAAGAACTGAGGCAGGCTACGCAGCAACCTGTACGGAGGACGGCGCTGAAACAGTAACAAAATGCTATGCCTGCGGCGAGGTTGTTGAAAACGGAGAAACCATTCACGCCTACGGCCATAATTATAATTACAAGAGAGCAAGCTGGAGCTTTTCAACAATCAGCGGAGAATTAAAGGGCTGGGCAACGGTTACCTGTAAAAACGATAAAACCCATACTCTTACAGTTGAGGCGGACGTTGTAAAGTCAGAAAAAACCTATGATTTTACCGCTTATTTTGACGACGGCAATACGGCAACCGCCTCTTTAAGAATAGGCAAGGATATTTTTGAAGTAAAAGTCAATTCAACGGACGGCGGAACAGTTACCGCTACGCCCTCTGTGGCTTTCAAAAATGACGTTGTACATCTCAAGGCAGAGCGTGAAACTCACTATTATCTTACAGGCTTAACGGCTAAAAGCGGCACTAATGATGTTGAGATTGAGGACTTCAGCTTCGTTATGCCCAAGGGCAACGTTGAGGTTACGGCTGAATTCAGCAACGTTTTGCCTAATCAGTGCGGCGATAACGCTTTTTGGTATTATGACGAAGAGACTTCAACGCTGACAATTGCGGGCACAGGTCCAATGTATGATTATGACGAAGTCGCTGCACCGTGGTTTGCATATGGAAGTGAAATCCATAATTTACGCAAATTAAATATTGAGGACGGCATTACCTATATCGGCAAATGCGCCTTCTCACGTCTCGGACGCATTGTTTATGACGTTTATATAGCAGATTCCGTTACCGAGATAGGTGAACGCGCATTCTATTATAGTGACGCAGTCGGACATCTCAGGCTGTCCAATAAACTTGAAAAAATAGGTGATTATGCCTTTGCAGGTTGCGACCAGTTAGGTCAGCAGTTTGTACTCCCTGAAACCGTAACGTCTCTCGGACGGGGCGTATTTCAAAGCGACACTTCAGTTTATACCGTCTATTGCCATGCAGACCCCGAAAATCTCAGTTGGACAGACGCATCCTATGATTTCAAACAGAACAAGGCAACCCATATTGTTGTTTACAACGAATATCTTTCCGATTATCAGGAAAAATTCGGCAATACTGTCAGAGGAACGTTTATAGGCGGCTTAGAAAATTATTACCACAATATTATAATCGGCGAATCTGAGCACGGCAGCGTTTCTGCGGATTTTGAAAAGGCACCTTCTTATGAAAAGATAAGGTTAAGCGCTGTGCCTGATGAGGGCTACGGCTTTTCGGAATACGTTGTAACGGATGCAGACGGAAAATCTGTAAACGTTTCAAATAACGAGTTCTCTATGCCAAACAAGAACGTAACCGTTATAGGTATGTTCAAACCGCTTTACAAGGTTAATATTGAAACGCCTGACGGCAACGGCACTGCCGAAGCTTCAAAAACCGAAGCTATTGAGGGAACAGCTGTTAAAATTACACCCTCTCCCGATCTCGGTTACCGCTTTGATACTATTACCGTTACCGATAAGAACGGCAATGAAATAGATTTAAACGAAAACTCCTTCACTATGCCTGAATCAGACGTAACCGCCAGCGTTACCTTTGCTGAATATACCCACAAGGTTAATTGCACGGTTGACGGACCGGGTAAAGTAACGGGCAATCTTTACGCCGACGAGGGAGATACGGTAAAGCTTGCCGCAACCCCGGACGAGGGCGCAGAGCTTAAAAGCATTTATTTGATAGATGAATACGGCAACAGCATTGAGCTTGATGGCAACAATTCCTTTATAATGCCCGATTGCGACGTTAATTTATTTGCTGCCTTTGAGGCAAAGCAATATACAATCACTTATGAGGCAACAAACGGCACGGTTACGGGTAAAGAAACCGCAGCCTACGGCGATGAGGTTAAGATTACTGCCGTTCCCGACGAGGGCTATGTTTTAAAGGACGTTTATGTAAAAGACTGGAACGATATCAGCTTTGACAAGAGCAGCAATACCTTTATTATGCCTGCCAAGGATATTACCGTAAAAGCAGATTTCGAGTTAAAGCCTTTTAATATCACTTTCCGCGATATGACAAACGGCACGGCTACCTGCTCCGACCTTACTCCCGAGCCGGGTACAACCGTTACCGTAACGCCAATTCCTGATAAGGGCTATGGTTTAAACTATCTTTACTACCATCGTGTTTCGCCTGAAGGCTTGAAATACTATAATCGGATTTACGATAATAAGTTCGTTATGCCTTACGGTGACGTTATTATCGGGGGAGAGTTCAGCAAGCTCAGCTATCCTATTATTGATAAATCCAAAAACGGTTCTGTTGAGGCAAATCTCAGCGCAGAATATAACAGCGAAGTCAGATGCAAGCTTGTGCCTGATGACGGCTACCGTTTTGATTCCGTAAGCATCAAGGATATTTATGGAAACGATATACAGTTTACACTTCACAACTGGTCAGGAGTACGTTATTGTGATTTCGTAATGCCTGCAGGTACTGCTGTTGTTTTTGCAGTATTTGTTAAGGATGAAACCGAATACAATATTACATACAGCAACTGTGAAAACGGCTCAGTCAGCGGACCTGAAAAGAGCTTACCCGGCAAAACCGTACTGATTAATAATACAGCTGACGAAGGCTATATTTTAAAATCCTTCAACGTAAAAGCGAATAACAGCGACGTTGAATTTAATGAGGATTTATCCTTCACTATGCCTTCTGCAAACGTAACCGTTACGGCTGAATATGCTTCAAACGATAAGTGCGGCGAAAACGCATACTGGAAGTACGACGTATTCACAAAAACGCTTACTGTTTACGGCTCGGGCGCTATGTATGACTATGACGGCTCGAATATGCCCTGGTACGGAATGGACATTAACCGCGTTGTTGTGGAAACGGGTATCAGCTACGTTGGCGCCTACGCTTTTTATCAATCAGACGCTGAAACGGTATATATGCCGGACAGTGTTGAGAAAATCGGCTCTTACGCCTTTTACGGCAGCCATTCTCTCAAAGCGGTTCGTATGTCTGAAAGACTGACGGAAATCGACACATATGCCTTTGCTTACTGTGACGCGCTTGAACAACTCGATTTTCCGTCGCTGCTTGTCTATGTTCGTGACAGCGCCTTTACCGGCACAACCGCTATGGATAAAATCTGGTGCGATATGACGGCGTATGACCAGCTTCAATGGGGTTCAGAGCCGTATAAGCTTGATGAATTCAAGCCAAATATGGGCACGACAATTTTGGTTGCAGGCGCGTTGCGTAATGATGCACAGTGGCAATATAACAAAGTCATCAACGCAGGCTTTTATTACACAACTGTTGAAGCTAACACGGAAAAGCACGGTGTTACTGTTACAACAGATGCTTTCGGTACTGTAAAGTCTGATTTTGATAGTGCTCCTGCGGGCAGACTTGTATATTTAACAATAACGCCTCTTGACACTTATGAGCTTCAGTCGTTAACCGTAACGGACGCAAACGGCGATGAAATAGAGGTAACAAACAACACCTTCATAATGCCCGGCACGGCAGTTACTGTCAACGCGACTTTTGCAAGAAAAGTATATGACGTTGTAACCCGCCCCACTTCAAACGGAACGGTAAGCTGTGCAGAAAGCGCTGTATGGGGAACGTCAGTTCCGATTACCGTAACGTCTGACGAAGGCTACTCGCTTAAATCACTGTCCGTAACTGATGTTAACGGAAACGATATTGCGGTAAAGAACAACACGTTTACAATGCCTGCGGCAAGCGTTACCGTTTCTGCGGAATTTGAAAAGCAGAGCTACGGCATTACGTACAGACCTGTCGTAAACGGCAGCATTTCAGGACCCGAAACGGCTGAACGCGGCGATTCGATTGCGATTAACGTAATTTCCGAAAGCAACTATAAACTTGCTTCATTAACCGTTCAGACAATTAGCGGTGAAAGCGTAAGCGTTGACGGTACAGGCTTTATTATGCCTGCTGAGCCCGTTATTGTCAGGGCAACCTTTGAAAAAATAGATTACGATATTGTTTATAAGGTTTCGGGCAACGGAAAGGTAACAGGCGCAAAAACTGCAAATTACGGCGATGAAGTTGCTCTTAGTGTTATACCTCAGACAGGTGCGACGCTTGAAAGCCTCTCAGTAACAGACGCAAACGGCGATGAGATTGAATTAAACGGCAACAGCTTCACGATGCCTACAGGTAATGCTACGGTTTATGCTAAGTTTAATAGCACTGAGTACGGCATTACCTACGGCGAAACGGAGCACGGTTCAATTACGGGCTATACTACTGCAAACTATGGCTCAACCGTAACGGTTAATGCAACGCCTGAAACGGGCTATCAGCTTGATACGCTTACTGTTATTGACAGTGAAGAAAACGAAGCAGATGTAAAAGGTAATTCCTTCGCAATGCCTGCTTCCGACGTCAGCGTAACAGCAACCTTCAAAAAGATTTCTTCAAAAGTTGTATATATTAAAACCGCAAACGGTGCAGTTTCAGGTCCTGAAACTGCAGAATACGGGGATACTGTTTCAGTTTCTCCTATCGCTGCGGTGGGCAGTGAGCTTACTGCATTATCAGTTAAAACGCTCAGTGGCGGGGATATTGAACTTACAGGCAACAGCTTTGCAATGCCGGATGAAACTGTTGTTGTTAAAGCTCAGTTTGATAAAGTTGATTATTCTGTAACGTACAGTAATTCCGAAGGCGGTACCGTAACGGGCGCTGCAACGGCAAATTATAATGACAGCGTTGAGCTTACCGTAACTACTGATACCGGCTATCAGCTTGATACGCTTACCGTTACTGACGCTGAGGATAACGAGCTTACCGTTGAGAACAACATCTTCACGATGCCTGATTCCTCTGTTAAAGTTAATGCAGTCTTTAAAAAGATTGATTATTCTATAACTTATCCTGAAACGGAAAAAGGAACAGTAACAGGCGTTGAAACGGCTAATTACGGCGATGAGGTTACTCTTGACGTAACGCCTGATACAGGCTGTGAATTAGTAAGCCTTTCGGTTAAGGACAGCAATGACAGTGAAATTACGGTAACTGACGGTAAATTCATAATGCCGGCAAGCAACGTAACCGTAAGCGCAAACTTCCTTAATACCCGTTATACAGTTACTTATCTTCCTGCCGAGCACGGCTCGGTTTCAGGGCAGGAAACTGTTTCACACGGCGACGAGGTTGCTCTCAGCATTACGCCTGAAATCGGATACAGGCTTGACACGCTTACCGTAACAGACAGCAATGAAAATGAGATTGCTGTAAGCGATAATAAGTTTATTATGCCTGAAAGCAACGTAACTGTTGAAGCAAGCTTCGTTAAAACAGACCATGCTATTACTTATTCCGAAAGCGAATACGGAACCGTAACGGGCGTAGCTTCTGCAAAGTACGGGGACGAAATTGAGCTTACAATTACTCCGAATAAGGATTACACGGTTGAAACAATTACCGTAACGGATAACGAGGGTAACAGCATTGAAGTGAGCAATAACACCTTTATTATGCCCGATTCTCCCGTAACCGTTAGTGCAAGCTTTGCAAGATGCTATGCTTATGCAGTTTTAGACGGCAATACAAAAACGCTTACCTTTAAATATGGAACGCATGTTCCTGCCGGAGACTATACCGAATGGGAAATTCCGTCAGGCGATACTGTACCGTGGATTAATTATAATTCTAAATATATTACTACTGTTGTGTTTGATTCGAGCTTTGCCGAGGCAAGACCTAAGACAACAGCAAACTGGTTTAAAGACTTTGATGCCCTGACGGATATTCAGGGAATTGAATATCTTAACACCTCTGAAGTAACAAGCATGAGCGGTATGTTCTACTATTGCTATAAGCTTACTTCGCTTGATTTAAGCACATTTGATACTTCAAAGGTTACCAATATGAGCAATATGTTCTATGGCTGCCATGGCATTACCTCGTTGGATTTGAGCAATTTTGATACCTCAAACGTAACGAATATGAGCAATATGTTCTATTACTGCGATGCCCTGACAACTCTTGATTTAAGCTTCTTTGACACGTCAAAATCACCGAGCACAAGAACTATGTTCGCTGATTGCGATAAGCTTGAAACAATCTATGTTGAAGGCTTCGATACTCAGTGGCAGTCGTCCGATGATTACGATATGTTCAGAAACTGCAAATCCATCGTCGGCGGAACGGGAAGAACTTATGCTAATTACGCTATGGGCGTTAGTATGGCTAAGGCTGATAACGGCTACTTTACCGCAAAAACTCACACCGTAACGGTTGGGGAAGTAACGGGCGGAACGGTTGAAGCGGATAAGGCTCAGGCTGCTATGAATGAAACCGTTACTCTTACCGCAACTCCCGACGTTGAGGAGATGATTCCCGATTACACCGTTACGGACGCTAACGGCAATGTAATTGAGGTTACCGACGGTCAGTTTATTATGCCGGCTTCAGACGTAACAGTAACAGCAAGCTTCCATTATATAACCTTTACGGTTCAGTGGATTGTCGGCGGCAGCGTTGTTGAAACCGATGAAGAAATCAAAAACAGAACGCCTGAATTCAACGGCGAGGTTGCGCAGGAGTATTCAGACGGTGTTAAGACTTACGCCTTTTGCGGCTGGAACGACGGCACAAACACTTATGCTGCCGATGAGCTTCCTTCAGTAACGGCTGACGTAACTTATACAGCGGTTTACATTGAAACCGAGCATGATTTCAGCGAGCCTGTATGGACTTGGGCTGATGACCGCAGCACGGCAACGGCAACATTTACCTGCACAAATGATTACTGTGATGTTGTTGAAACAGTAAATGCAGATATAACGTTCAACGGCACGGATAAATATACCGCAACCGTTATATTTGAAGGGAAAGAATATACAAATACAGTCGGCATATTACGTACTGCTAATATTACTTTCTGGAACATTACCAGTTTGGCAATTAAGGCAGATACCGGCGAAACGGTTGAATTTGAACCTGCAAATTATGATTATTGGAAAGACCGCACGGATTTTGCAAAATCTGAAATTAAATTCACAAGCGGCAGCAACATTGATATTAATTATAACAGTGAAACAAATAAGTTCTGGTTCGTAATGCCGGCTGAAAACATCAGCTTTAACATTTATTACAGGGAATACCGTAACGTTCCGTCAGGCAGACTTGAACACGCAACGGCAACTGCTGATCAAGACATCGTTGTTGATGGCGAGCTTGTTACCTACACAACCGTTGTGGATGACGGCTGGAAGATTAGATGGTTCGGCTATAAGGACGGAGGAGATTATTACCCTGCAACGCAGGATGCAAACAATAAGAACATCTGGACAATAGAAATGCCTTATTATTTAACAAGCAGCAAACAATTATATGCTGTCTTTGATGAGGATCCGGACTGGCATACAATCACTATTGAAGAAGCTGAAAACGGAAGCGTAAGCTACGGCAAAGGCGGCGCTGATACGGGCGATGAGGTAACGCTCACCGTAACGCCAAACGAAGGCTATCAGCTCAGTACGCTTACCGTTAAGGACGCTGATGAAAACGAAATCACCGTAACGGATAATACGTTCACGATGCCTGCTTCAAATGTAACCGTAAGCGCAAGCTTTGAGCTTAAACAGTTCACAGTTAATTGGAAGGTCATGGAAACCGTTGTTGAAACCGATGAAAACGTTATTTACGGAACGGCTCCTGAATTTAACGGCGAAACGCCTGCGGATTATACGGATTCCGAAAAGCATTACAGCTTCTACGGCTGGAGCGACGGCGAAAACACTTATGCAGCCGATGAGCTTCCTGTTGTAACTGCAGACGTAACCTATACGGCAGTTTATACAGAAGCAGCGCACATCTACAGCGAACAACCTGAATGGAGCTGGGCTGACGATTACAGCACGGCAAGTGCAGTATTTACCTGTACAGCCTGCGACGTGAAAAAAACAGTTGAAGCACAAGTTTCATCCGTTGCAGGAAACCTTAAAACCGATTATACAGCCACGGCTGATTTTAACGGCAAAACATATACCGATTCCAAAACCTCTACACGAAGCATAAACCTTTGGCTCGGCGGAAAGGGAGTTAATGCCAATAACTGCAATGATATTTTAGGCGACGGTACAGCAAAGTATGATGAAGCAACAAATACGCTTACGCTGACCGATGCTACGATTGAAATCAAACAATATAACAATAACGGTGAGGCCTTCGGTATCAGATATAACGGCACGATGAATGAACCGTTTAATATCGTACTCAACGGTGAAAACAAAATCGTTGACAACAATGCAGACAGCAATGTAACCTCAAAGTACGGTTATGCATGCTTTGCATCAACGCCGAGTTATACAGTTTCAGGAAACGGTACGCTTTATATATCGATGACAGCAGAGGAAGAAGGCGTAACGTATTACGGCATACAAGCAAGAAAAGCGCTCACAATTGACGGCACAAATGTAACCGTAAACATTCCCGGAGCAGAAGCCGCAACAGGTATTGATATGTGGTATAACGATACGGTGTTATCGCTTGTTAACAATGCATCATTAAGTGTAACAACAGGCGGTAATGCGCAAACATATTCGTTAGCAAGCAATAGGAACGTTCAAAATCTTTCCGTTGAAGACGGAAGTACGCTTGCCGTAAGTTCGGATAATTCTGTTGCAAACAGTAATATCAATCCCACGGGCGCTACCAAAGCTCTTGGCGTGGGGATAAATACTAATAATAGCGAAGCCGGCATAACAGCTTGGAACGGTGAAACAGCACTGAATAATTACAAGGTTGTCAGAATACCTTTTACACCGCCGGCAAAGACTGCAAATGATATCTACAACCTTACCGTTGAAGAAAATATTGACGTAAACGTTCTTGTTGACGTAAACGGACATATCGCGGACGGCGAGGTAATTGATTACATTGAATATACCTATCCCGATATCACAACCCAGGAGAAAAAGACGGTTACCGAAACCGTGCAGGGTGCGGATATTGAGGCGGACGCAAGCGGCTACTTTGCAAAGTCGTTTACAATGGCGGTAGCCCAGGCGAACGAGCCGATTGTTGCAAGGGTTTACTTCACAAACGGAACCGCGAAGGATATAACAGTTTCCGTTACAAAATACTGTGACTATATTATTAAAAACAAGGACGCTGAGGACGGGCGCGGCAATAAGCTTTATACCAATGAGCTTGTAAATCTTTGCTACGCAGTGCTTGAATATGGCAAAAACGCGGCTGATTATTTCAATTATGAATATGAGGCATATCCCGAATACACCTTGCCCGAATACTTCAATCAAGAGGTATCTATCACCAGTCAGGCAGGAATTAAAAAGGGAAGCGTTGTAACGGGAATAGCTTCAACTCAGATGTTCATTCTTTCAAAAGCAACAATGCGCCTTACCTTTAAAGACGACCTCAGCGCCGTTGAGGTTGTAAGCGCTAAAGTAGGCAAAAAAGAGCTCACCGCTGTAAAAGCAAAGAATAACGGCAGGGATGCTGTTGATATCAGCGGTATCTTCGCCACAGAGCTTAATAAACCTATCGTTCTTGAATTATCTGACGGAACAAAGGTACAGTATTCTGCAACTGATTGGGCAAAGAGCATTCTAACTTACAGTACAAACGAAAGCTCTAAAGCGCTTGCAAAATCACTTTATTATTACAATAAGACCGCTAATGATTATTTTAGCAATCAGGGCTAACGGAGGATGAAAATGAAAAAAATTGGTAAGATTTTTATTGCATTAATGCTAATAGGCGTTATTGTTATGTCGTTCGCTGCATGCTCAGACAGCGGTAAAAATAATGCCACTTCCTTTGACAGTGCAGCAACCCTTCAGGGAATCCTTGACAACTTCAAGGCTGACGAGCAATACGCTGAATATAAGGCTATGTATCAGAATACAACCTTTGAAGAAAAGATTGAAGGCAACAGCATTCTTCTAAGCATCAGCGGTGATGAAGGCGTAAGCGGAAACTATGAGTATAAGCTTGACGGCGATTACCTTACCTATACGGAAAAGACGGATTCTGAGGATTATATCGGTATTTCCTTCTTTATGTATCTTAAATCGGCGGCTGATGAATATCTCGGTATGGATTCAAACATAACAACGGGTTATATCAGTGGTTGTGAGGCGTTTGGCGTTGAAAATAAGTATTACATAACAGAAAACGACGAAGCGGAAGGAACAACTACAACCAAGCTTTACGTTGCAGGTAAGTGGGATATGCCTGAGCTTGATACAATGTATGTTAATGATAAAGTACTTGAATATACCGAAGCGCTTTCAAAAGATGATATTAACAGCGTTATCAACTGCGGTAAAATCAGAGTGAATTATTACGGCAACAAGGATTCCGTTGATATTATCGTCAGCGAATACGGCAAAAGGAGCGACCTTACCTATCAGTCAATTATGAACACCGTTAAAAAGCTTCAGCCTGCTAATCTCAGTACGTTTGAAAAGAATTTTACCGAACTTAAAGAGGACGAGGGTGAGGGCTTTAAGGTTACCTTCGGCATTGACGATAATCTTAAATCAGAGCATGAGCTTGAAGAATTAGAGGGTTATGAATATACGGTTGTTCACTTTGGAGCATAATTATTAAAGGGCTGTGAAAACACAGCCCTTTATTTTTAACTATTTACTTTTTTGAAACAGTGATTTGAGGCTTGCGCTTGAGTATGAAGATTTTCCTTGAAATTATCATCAGAATAAAGGAAAACGTTCCGCCACAAATTCTTAAGGAATGGATTTGACACGAATCGATTGTTACAACTATGGACACTTATTACAATAATCAACAGGATACCATTGATAAAGCAATAGAGATTATGAACAATTGAATTGCTCAAAAAGAGCCCAGAGATACAACAAATGCAGTAAAACTGCAGTATTTCTTGACCATGAGAAGATTGCGAAACCGCTGAAATCGTTGCAAATAGGCAATTTCGATAATCATATAAAGAAAAACGAAGTGTGTCACTTCGACCAACGTGACGGGTTTTCCAACCCGTCCTTAACTTATGCCAAAATCCCCCAAAACCGCTTAAACAGTGGCTTTGGGGGATTTCTGTTTTTTATTTGAGATTGCTTGAGAACCCTTCAGAAACGTTAAATTGCAACATAGTTGCAACACCGCAAACCCGCATAAATAAAGGCTTTGCATAGAAGTTTCAGTGTTTTTAGTTTTCAAAATGACAGGACTTGAAGTTCTTATGCACTTTTTACAAATACACAAATCGGCTGTTGTGCAATTTCACAACAGCCGATTTTCTTTTAATCTTTTTAATTCGTTAATCTTCTTTTGATACAGGAATATAAACCATTTTTAGCGGTATCATCTTTCTGTATTTTTCACTCAAATCTTCATAATATTTTAAAATCAATTCAACAAGCTCTGTACCATTGATACCACGAATAATCGGAGTGTTATTTAGATACTTCTGTGCATTCTTTGTGTAATTGGACAGCGTTACAAACAGTCCGTAATCGCCCTCCCTCATAGCGCCTTTCAAAGACTGAATTGTTGTTTCTCTAACGTCGCCATCCTGGCTCTTTACTTGAACCAAAATACGGGGAGGCAGTTCATCTTTGTAAGCGGTTATATCAATGCCTCTATCCCCACCATGAGGAGATACAGTTGTGCGATATCCCATTGCACGAAGAAGATCTGCGACGAAGTTTTCTAAATCATAGCCTTTTAATTGCCGGCTTAATTCCTTTAGAATATAGTCTCTTGTGATTTCTTCTATATCTTCAGCTGTTGCACCGATGCTATCATCTTCAGCATCAGAAGAAAGACTCTTCTTGAAATCTTTATCGAGAGCTGCCAAAAACTCGTCCGCATAGTTCTTTATAGTAAAAAGCGACATAGCAGCTCCGATTTCATAGAGAGCCCCTTGTGAAAACAATGTACGTGATAAATGCTTTTTCCATTTTACTTTTCGCGTCTGTACGTATTCCGTTTGGGTAGGGTCATAAATATATTCACCTTCGACTATTCCTATGTTTACTTCACGATTTATTTTTGATGGAAAAACAACATAATCTCCGACCTGAACCTCATAGCAGAAGCGATACAACATACCAGCGCCGTTAGCAATACTGCCTTTTTTAGCGTCAGGATAAGTCTCTCGATATTTCTCTTTGAAAGCGTCTCTGTTCGCATCAATTTTTTTCAGGTCACCCATTTCGTGCCAGCCGATTGCGATAATATCATCTTTCAAAAATAAATTATCGTCCTTGGTATGTATTCCCCAGATTTTTAATTCATCATTAGCCATAATATCACCTTTATTAAAATGTTACAGTAAGTGCATTTTCATTTACTATTTCATTTTAACACAAAAGTCATAGAGATACAACGGCTATTATTCAATCAAAATGTCTCTCGCTGCACCATTTGAGAAGGGCGGTTTGGCTTAATGAATAACAAAATAATCAATATATGTATCTGTTGTAGCGTTCAGATAAACGGTAAGCGTACCGTCGTCAGCAATATCAAAATCCGTTGAAACTGAGCCGCCGCCGACAAAATCAACGCACGAAAGCCAACGGGACGTATCAACATATCTAAATACAGCTTTTGACTTTCCTTTTGTAACAATAAGTTTATCGCCGGAAATATATGCGCCTTTTGATACGCCGCATGCCTGATATCCGTATATTTTTTCTCCGGGTTTGAAAGTTTCTCCCATTCCCGTTGAAGTCGGCACGGCTTCCTGAATCAAGCCGTCTCGGTCAAACAATATCGGTTCTGCGCACATACGTCTTAAAAAACGGCTGTTACCCGTGCTTCGGTGATAAAAGACATACCATCTGCCGTTTACGCATTCTATACTCCCGTGGTTGTTCCATGTTTCAGGGTCGCATCCGTCATTGTCAATAATAATTCCCTTATACTCATATTTACCTAAAGGCGAATCTGAAACGGCATAACCGAGGGCAGTAGGTTTTCCGCGGTGAATATCGGCAAAAATATAATAGTATTTTCCGTTGATTTTTCTCAATGAGGACCCTTCATGAAAGCCGTGTTCGCTTTCGGTAAGAAGACCGCTTACGAGGGTATCCTCTTTTATTTTAGTAAAATCGTCTGTAAGCTCGGCACCGAACGAACTGAATTGCCCCCAGTAGAGATATGCTTTTCCGTCATCATATAAAACAGCAGGATCGATTCCTCTGATATATTCACCCGACTTATCTGCGGTTATCAGTACGGGGTTTAAAAAAGGGCCCGACGGGCTGTCTGAAAAGGCAACTCCCTCATATCCGTCCGACGTACAGAAGAAAAGATATGATTTACCGTTTACCGTCAATGAGTCCGGTGCATACAGCAGACCGTTTCCGAAGCCTTCGGGCAGATTTTTTATAGCGTTTAATCGGTCACAGTCAAACACCGGACCGTCAATTTTCCAGGATGACAGGTCCTTACTATGCACAACATAAAGCTTGTCGGAACAATATCCGTCAGTTTTTGCGTCACAGCTTGGATATACATATAATTCACCGTCAATTAAATGAGGTTCTCCGTCCGGGAAAAAGAATGAAGTTGAAAGGATGGGGTTTCTTGATTTCATAAGTCATCACCGTTTTTCTATGACAATTCCCGAAAACACGGGTAAAATTTTTGGGCAGCAATCAGCTCATCGCTATATAACCTTTTTATATACAAAGAATTATCAGCGTTTATTGACAAAGCAAATACATTAAAATATAATATTATAACAAAACTAAACTTCAGCACAGCGGCTAATATAAGATATATGTTATAAGATTTTAAGAAAGTAAATCTTTAAAAATCAATGTTTTTAATTAAAAAACATAGCATAACCCTACAAACAATATTAACCGCATATTAGCACGGACAAAGCGAGGAAACATATGGTAAAAAGCTCTTCCAACAGAAACAGTACATTAGACATAATCAAAATAATAGCAGCATTTTTCGTTGTTTTTATTCACGCGCCTTTTTCAGGTGATTTCGGTATATTGGTAAAATCCTTTGGCGGATTTGCAGTTCCGCTGTTCTTTATTATATCAGGATACTATTCTTACAGGCTTATAATTGAAGATGACATCGGCAAGCTTTTTTCAAGAGTATTCAGCCTGTTAAAATTATTTACTGTAACACTCGCCGTATATTCAGCGCTTTATATTTTTCTTAGCGGAACAGAGGAATATTTTTCATATTTCCGAATGGTAAAAACATATATTGTATTTTTTGTTTTCACTAATTTTGAAAACGAATTCTTTACTCCGCTTTGGTTTTTACCGGCTTTGATTTACTGTTATCTCGTTGTGATAACGTTAATAAAGCTAAAACTAAAAAAACTGATTGATTATTTACCTCTGCTGCTTGTTATTAATATTGTTCTAACTGATTTTATATTTAAAAGGTACGAATGCTCGGCAATAATAGTCAGAAATTTTCTTATTACAGGATGTCCGTTTTTCTCTTTAGGCTTTTTAGCAAAAAAGCACGAAAAAACAATTGAGAAAAAACCGCCGCGTTTCTATACGGTTGCCCTCGGAATATCCTTTATTCTGTTTTTAGTGTTTTATAATTTTTTGGGAATTCCAACAACGTTTATTTTCATCTTTGCAGCGATATTGTTCCTTCTTTCTGTTAAAACAAGCTACACTGTAAATTCACCTTTTGCAAGCGATTTGCTCAGGAATATATCGACTTATATCTATGTATCCCACTGGGCAATTTGGATTATTCTTATCCGCATCGGAATAAATGAAAATAACCCTATTGCTCCACTCGTTACACTTTTATTATCATCAGCATTTTCTGTAGTTATATCTGTTTTCTTATATTTTATAAAAGGCAAGCTGAAAAAAGAATAACAATTCCAAAAACCTCGGCGCTTCCTACTCCCGTATAACGGCAAACATTGTTACCTTTACATTTTCAAGGCTTATTCTGCTAACTGTCGACGATATACTGTTCATTTTGCAAAGTAATACGACAAGTAAGTTTTTTCTCAGCGTATTTCTGTTGACTTGAGGTATAGTTTAAGTATAATAGAATTATGTCAATAAATCAATGATGTAAAAGAGGAATGGTATGAAAAAACCGAATGTTGTTATAATCCTGACAGACGACCAGGGTTACGGCGATTTGGGATGTATGGGGTCTAAAGACCTTAAGACTCCGAATCTTGACGCTCTTGCCGAAAACGGAATAAAATTCACTTCAATGTATTCCGCTTCCCCCGTATGCTCGCCTTCAAGGGCGGCACTGCTTACGGGAAGATACCCCGGAAACGCCGGAGTTCGCGCTATTCTTGCAGGTCACCGCAAGGCGAGCGGTCTTACCCCTAAGGTGCCTACGCTTGCAACGGCTTTGAAAAAAGAGGGATATACTACAGGAATCTGTGGTAAGTGGCACTTAGGCTTAAAGGAGGAATGCCGCCCGAACGCTAACGGATTTGATGAATTCAGCGGATTTCTTGCAGGATGTCTTGATTACTATTCCCATATTTTTTATTACGGAATGGCGGACGGCGGTTCAAACCCTACTCACGATTTATGGGAAAACGAAAACGAAGTTTACGCTAACGGCGAATACCTTACCGAGCGCATTACAAGAAAAAGCGTTGATTTTATCAATCGCCATAAGGATGAGCCTTTTTTCCTTTTTGTTTCATACAATGCGCCGCATTATCCTATGCACGCGCCTGAAAAATACCTTGAACGGTTTTCCGATTTGCCGTGGGACAGACAGATTATGGCGGCAATGCTAAGCGCTGTTGACGACGGAGTAGGAGAAATATGCGAAACGCTGAAACAGCTTAACCTTTTTGATGATACAATTATCTATTTTCAAAGCGATAACGGTCCGTCACGGGAAAGCAGAAACTGGCTTGACGGAACTGAGGACCCCTATTACGGCGGAACAACGGGAGCTTTTTCAGGGCATAAATTCAGTCTTTTTGAGGGCGGTATAAGAATCCCTGCCCTGCTTTCGTGGGGTAAAAGCGTCTCTCCAAAAACGGTAAATGCGCCGCATATAGCAACGGATATTTTTCCAACTGTTCTTGAGGCATGCGGAGGTAAGCCCGAGGAATATGAAATTGACGGAAAAAGCCTTCTCGGTTTGTTGAACGAGGATGAGGAATGCACCCACGAATATCTCTTCTGGGAAATGGAAGGGCAAACCGCAGTAAGATACAGAAATTACAAGCTCGTTTTAAACGGCAGGCTGACGGAAAACGAGGGCGAGCGCGCTCCCGTATGGCTTTCAGATTTAAGCAAGGATCCTGCTGAAAAGCACAATATTTCCGATGATGAGCCCGGGCTCTGTGAAAAGCTGAAACAAGCAGCAATAAAATGGCGAAAAGGAATTGAAGAAAATTGGGAAAATGAATTCGCCAAAAACTACAGTCTCACCCTGTGAGCAGGAGTTCAATAATTCTAACCGAAAAATTACAAAGCTTGAAATAAGAATTCAGAAAAATAACAAAACCAAAGAAACTGAATAAACAAAATAATAAAGCCTTTACCTCTCGGTAAAGGCTTTATTTTATTCGCCGTCTTTGATTTCAATTACAAGCTGTTCAAGGTTTGCATAAACGGAAACGACCTCATAGTCGGCGTATTCCGAATAATCCTCGCCCTCAATATCGTTGGTTTCAATAACAATATCGTCAATATCGTTTTCATCGTCAAAAACTCTTATGAGAACGTCGCCCTGAACAATAATATCGTCAATAAAAGTCTGTAAAGTCATAGCATTCTCCGTCTTTTATATGTAAATTATTTATTTGCGGACTCCTCGTCCTGCTTTCTGATTTCCGCACGCTTAATTTTACCGCCGACTGTTTTCGGAAGTTCGTCAACGTACTCAATAATTCGCGGATACTTATAAGGCGCGGTCATATGCTTAACGTGTACCTGAAGCTCCTTGGTGAGCTCGTCGCTCGGGGTGTAGCCCTTTGCCAGAACAACCGTTGCTTTTACAACCTGTCCTCTTATCGGGTCCGGAGCGCCGGTGATAGCACATTCAACAACAGCGTCATGGGCAACAAGCGCCGATTCAACCTCGAACGGACCGATACGGTAACCCGAGCATTTAATAACGTCATCGTTTCTGCCTACAAAGCGGTAATAACCGTCGCTGTCACGCCAGAGAACGTCGCCCGTATTATAGCCTACTCCGCCGAGCTTTTCCTCTGTCATTTCGGGATTCTTATAGTAACCCGTGAAAAGACCTACAGGCGGGTTATGCTTAACGTCCATAATGGTAAGCGAGCCCTCTTCACCGTCCTCGCAGATATTGCCGTCGCGGTCAAGCAGCTGAATATCAAAAAGCGGATTGGGTTTACCCGTTGCGCCCTGAATAGGCTTAAACCATTCATCGCCGAAATTTGCGATAAGAACGGGTCCCTCAGTCTGTCCGAAGCCCTCATAAATCTGGTGGCCTACAAGCTCTTTCCACTTTTTAACGACCTCGGGGTTGAGCGGCTCGCCCGCAGTGGCGCAATGATGAAGGCAGGATAAATCAAACTTTGATAAATCCTCCTGAAGCATAAAGCGGTACATCGTAGGGGGAACGCAGAAGGTTGTAACCTGATATTTTTCAACCATTGAAAGCAGGTTGTTCGGGTTAAATCTTCCTATCATATCGTAGCAGAAAATTGTTGCGCCGCAAATCCACTGACCGTAGATTTTACCCCAGCCGAACTTAGCCCAGCCTGAATCCGAAACGCTCATATGCAGTTTGTTTTCTTCAACGTGCTGCCAGTACTTAGCAGTTACGATATGTCCGAGCGGGTGAGCAAAATTATGCTGAACGAGCTTTGGCATACCCGTTGTTCCGCTTGTGAAATAAACGAGCATTATATCGTCCCAGCGGGTTGCCTCCTCCCCTGTCGGACGCGAAAACTCATCGGAAAACTTTTCCATTTCCTCGTGGAAATCAATCCAGCCTTCACGCTTTTTACCAACAAGAATTTTGTTTTTAAGGGAGTCAATTTCAGGGTAGGACTCCTCCATCTGCTCAACGACAAAATCATCGTCAACGCATACAACAGCCTTAACCTTTGCGGCGTTGCCCCTGAACACTATATCCTTTTTTGTCAGCTGAAGGGTTGCAGGGATGAGGATAACGCCGAGCTTATGAAGCGCGGTTGCGCAAACCCAGTACTCCCAGCGGCGGCGAAGAATCATCATAACAACGTCGCCCTTCTTGAGCCCGAGGCTCTTGAAGAAATTAGCCGTTTTGTTTGAGAGGCGCTTGATATCCGTAAAGGTAAAGCAGCGCTCCTCCCCTTCCTCATTTACCCAGAGAAGCGCGCGTTTTTCGGGCTCCGCTTCTGCCCACGCGTCAACTACGTCGTAGCCGAAATTAAAATCCTCGGGTACGTTAATTTTAAACTTATCATGGAATTCCTCATAGCTTGAAAATTCAATCTGAGGAAGAAATTTTTTAAGTAAATAATCCAAATTCTGTCACTCCGTTCGTTTGTTATTCGGCGATTACCGTTAAAAAGCGCGCCTTTTCCTCTCCTCCGCAGCGCTGAGCGTGGGGAATCAGAGGGTTAAAGTAAATCGAATCGCCCGCGTTCATTGTTATCTCCTTATCGCCGAGGGTAATAATTACGGTTCCCTCAAGTACGAGATTAAACTCCTGTCCCTTATGGGTAATAACCTTTGCGGGGTCATCGCTCGGCTCAAGCGTAACAAGAAGCGGCTGCATAATTTTATTACCGTAACGGTACGCCAAATCCTCAAAATGATAATCGGGGTTACGGTTTACGTTTTTACCGCCGCCGCGTCTGATAAGATGATAAGTATCAAGCCACGCGGTCTGACCCGTAATAATCTCGTTAAAATCCACCTTGAACTTCTGAGAAATTTCATAGATAACGCTGATTGGCACGTCCTTGCCGTTTTGCTCATATTCAGCATAGACCTCAGGCGCGATATTCAGCTCTGCCGCAAGCTCCTCAACGGTGTAGTCGCAGGCTTCTCTAAGCTCTCTGAGCCTTGCGCCGATTTCCTCATAATTATTCATTCTGATTGCTCCTTTTCAGTTTAATGCAATACTGTATAAAAAACTTTATGTTGTATTATAACACAGTAAGCGACAAAATGCTATATTATTTTTAAAGTATTTTTATGCGAACAAGCACTAAAAATATAATTAATTATTGACTTAAATCAAAAATTATTTTAAAATTATTATGAGTTATTATGTTTTTTAAGCAGAGCGAGACGAATCCGAA
>DFGL01000054.1 GCA_002371215.1 Ruminococcaceae bacterium UBA3751
CTCCCAGCTGAGCTATGCTCCCGTTGCGCCGCTCATTAGCGACGGTTAATATATTACTATATTATTTTATAAAAGTCAACAGTTTTTTTAACTTTTTTCTTATAAAATTAATTGAGCGAGTTTTTAATCAGCGTTTCAATTTCATCAGGCGTAAATACGTACTCTTTATTGCAGAAATGGCACTCAACCTTCGTGTTCTCGCTGCTTTGAGCCATATCCTTTAAATTATCAATGCCCGTGCTTAAAAGCGCATTTTCTACCTTTTCGCGAGAGCAGTTGCACTTATAGCTGATTTCACTCTCATCAAGCTTATCCATCTCAATTCCGCTCATCGCTTTAACTGCAAGCTCGTCAGCCGTAATCCCGTCCTCGAGCATTGAAGTTACTGACGGAAGCGTTGAAATATTTTTTTCAATAATATCAATTACGCTTTCATCACAACCCGGCAAAAGCTGAATAATAAATCCTCCCGCGTGCTTTACGGTTAAATCAGCGTTAACAAGCACTCCCAAAGCGCATACGGAGGGAGTCTGTTCTGAAAACGCAAAGTAATTCGTTATATCCTCTGCTATTTCTCCGCTTACAAGCGGCGTTTGCCCTATATACGGCTCTTTCATACCGATATCTTTAATAACGTACAGCTGACCGTTATTGCCCACAGCACCGCTTACGTCAAGCTTTCCGTTAGGCTTTAACGGAATTTCAACTATTTTATTATCAGCGCAGGCTCTTGCATTTCCGTCGCTGTCTGACACGGCGATTAATTCTCCCGCAGGACCTCCTCCGTTAACTCTAAGGGTTATTGAATCCTCTTTTCCCTTAAGCATATCGCCCATCATCGAAGCCGCTGTTATAAGCCTTCCGAGAGCAGCGGTTACCGTTGCTGAGGTTTTATGAATCTGTTCCATTTCGTAAACCATATCTGTTGAATCACAGGCGATAATAAACGCGCTGCCGTCAACAGTTATATATCTGACTATTTTTCCCATTACTATTTCCTTTTACAAATAAAATATAATCTTTCGCTTTCCTCGTTTTCAGGTTCTTTTGTTAAATCATTATATATACCGAGAATCTGAAAATTATTTTTAAGCATATTAACAATGAAGTCGCTTTTAAACGCGGTTTCAGAGAAATTCTCTGAATAACGGTCATAGTTTTTTCCGTTATAAATGAAAAAATCAAGAAAAATTTCTACGTTTCCGTCCCCTTCTCCATAGTTGTCCCATGCAAGAAAGCAATCTTCCTCATCAAAAATAAATGAATTACCTGAAAGAACGCAGTTATGCTTATACTCAGTATTAACGTCAAAAATAAACATTCCGCCTGATTTTACCGAACACGCAACGCTATCAAAGCACTTCTTCCAGTCTTCGGCAGAGTTAAGATGATTAATACTGTCAAAGCAGCATATACAGCAGTCAAATTTGCCTTTAAAATCAAACTCCCTCATATCGCAGCGTAAAAAGTGCGCATCAGGACATTTTGACTTTGCAATGCTGAGCATATCCTCTGATAAATCAAGCCCCGTAACGTCAAAGCCCTTTTTTACAAAATACTTTGTAAACTCACCCGTTCCACAGGCTAAATCAAGCATTTTGCCGCTATTTATGCCGTTATCAATAATGAAGCCAGAAATGTAATCACTTCTGACTTCATACTCGCCGTTACTAAGCAGCTTATCATAAAATTGAGCAAATACGCCGTAATTACTCATCTTTATCCTCTTGAATTCTTGCAAATATTTTGTCGTATCCGTCGCAGCCGTACTGAAGCGAGCGGTTAACTCTGCTGATAGTTGCAGTTGAAGCGCCCGTTTCGTTAACTATATCGGTATAAACAGCCTTTTCAGAGAGCTTTTTAGCAACAACAAGGCGCTGCGCAAGTGTTTTAAGCTCCTGAACGGTACACAAATCTTCAAAGAAATCATAACATTCCTCTCTCGTTTCAAGAGCGAGAATTGCTTTAAACAGAAAGTCTATATTACTGTTTACTATTTTTTCGTTCATAATATGAACCTCCGTAATTAACTTTATGCTATTTTAACACATTAAAGCGTGAATGTAAAGCATAAATTAAAAACTGCCATACAGTATGGCAGTTTTGGTTAATTATTCTTTTATAAGCTCATCATAAAAATCAAAGCAATCAAAGGTAGCAAAGTAATCCTTCGGCGTTTCCGCTCTTCTGATAAGCTCATAAGAACCGTCAGTTTTAAGAAGAATTTCTGCGCTTTTAAGCTTACCGTTATAGTTATAACCCATTGAAAAGCCGTGTGCGCCCGCGTCGTGAATAAACAGATAATCGCCCATATCAATCTTGGGAAGAACTCTGTCAATAGCGAACTTATCGTTATTCTCACAAAGCGAGCCCGTTATATCATACTTATGAACGGCAATTTCATCCTCTTTACCGAGAACGGAAATGTGATGATATGCGCCGTACATAGCGGGTCTCATAAGATTTACCGCGCATGCGTCAACGCCGATATACTCTTTATGGGTATGCTTTTCGTTAATAGCTTTTGTAACAAGAGCTCCGTATGGACCGAGCATATAACGACCAAGCTCAGTACAAAGCGAAACGTTTTCAAGTCCGTTAGGAACAAGAATATTATCAAACGCCTCTTTAACGCCGTTGGAAATTGCGTAAATATCGTTCGGGTCCTGATACGGATAATAAGGAATACCAATACCGCCAGAGAGGTTAACGAAGGAAATCTCTACTCCGCAGCGCTCTTTAATCTTAACAATAAGCTTAAAGAGGATTTTTGCAAGCTTCGGATAATAGTCGTTAGTAACGGTGTTTGAAGCAAGAAAAGCATGAATTCCGAACTTCTTAACGCCTTTTGATTTAAGAAGCCTGTATGCAGTGAAAATCTGCTCAGAAGTCATACCGTACTTAGCTTCGGCAGGAGTATCCATAATCTGGTTACTGATATTGAACACACCGCCCGGATTAAAGCGGCAGGACATTGTTTCGGGAAGTTTTCCGCAAGCTTCCTCAACCTTACTTATCTGGGTGATATCGTCAAGGTTTATAATTCCGCCGAGGCTGTCACAATATGAAAACTCATCAACCGGAGTATCGTTTGAAGAAAACATTATCTCATCGCCGGTTATTCCGAGAGTTTTGGCAATCATAAGCTCCGTTTTTGAGGAACAGTCGCATCCGCAGCCGTGCTCGTGGAGAAGATTAACGAGAAACGGGTTAGGAGTAGCCTTTACGGCAAAGTATTCTTTATATCCCTTATTCCACGAAAAAGCGTCCTTAAGCGTTTCAACGTTATCGATTATCCCCTTTTCATCGTAAATATAAAACGGAGTAGGATATTTTTCAGCTATCTCCTCAGCCTTTTCGCGCGTAATAAACGGTATCTTTTCTAAGTACTTATCATCAAAAATCATTTTTAATTGCCTCCTCAATTTGCTTCTTAATATCGTCTGCACCTGAGCCGTTAACTGCAGAAAACGGAATTATAGGAACGTCTCCGACAGTTTCAAGCTCAGCCTTGCTCTCTTCAAGCCTTCTTTTATATTCTTTTACTTTCAGCTTGTCTGCCTTAGTCATAACGATAATAAACGGAATATTTCTGTCTTTCATAAATTCAATCATTCCGTAATCGTCTGCCGAAGGCTTATGCCGCATATCAACAAGCTGAACTACAAGCCTTAAATTGCGCTCCTGCTGAAAATAGCCTTCCATAAGCTCAGCAAAGCGCTGTTTTTCCTGTTTACTGATTTTAGCGTAGCCATAGCCCGGAAGGTCAACAAAATTTACCCCGTCAACATCGTAGAAGTTAATCGTTATTGTTTTTCCGGGTACGGAACTCACCCTCGCTAAATCCTTACGGTTAAACAGCTTGTTAAGAAGCGAACTTTTTCCGACATTAGACCTTCCTGCAAAAGCAATTTCAGGTATATCGGATTCAGGAAGCTGAGTTGATAAACCGTAAGCGCTGTCAAATTTTGCTTTGTTATAATTCATATTACTATGTCCTGATTAGATGGAATATCCGTTGTTTTTACTGACTGATACAGCTTCTTATCTGAGCTTTCGCTCGGTAGATATTCAAGCGCGTAATTCATAACCTCATCAAAGCTGCTTACGGTAATAAACTTAACAGCGGTTTTAACCTCTTCGCTGATATCGTTTAAATCCTTTCTGTTTTGCTCAGGAATTATAACCAAATCGCAGCCTGCTTTATACGCAGCCATAGATTTTTCCTTAAGACCGCCAATCGGAAGCGCGTTGCCTTTAAGCGAAATCTCACCTGTCATTGCAACGTTGGCTTTAATCGGTATGCTGCAAAGCTCGCTTACAAGCGCTGTTGTTATGGCGAGTCCCGCAGACGGACCGTCCTTAGGTATAGCGGCTTCAGGGGCGTGAATATGGATATCCTTGTTTTTATAAAACTCGGTATCAATTCCGTATTCAACAGCCTTTGAACGAACGTAACTAACAGCTGTTTTAGCGCTTTCTTTCATTACGTCGCCAAGCGAACCTGTAAGCTCAATTTTGCCCGTTCCGTCAAGAGCGGAAACCTCAATGGGAAGCATCGTTCCGCCGACTGAAGTCCAGGCAAGTCCGTTAACTGTTCCAATCTTATTTTCACTATTTACGTAGTCTTTAATATACCTTTCGGTACCAAGATAATCTGAAATATTTTCAGCACTTACCCTGAAGGATTTGGCGCCGTTTTCAAGACTAACGGCAGCCTTTCTGCAAAGCACGTTGATTTCCTTTTCAAGACCTCTTACGCCTGCTTCTCTGGTATAGCTTTCAATGATTTTATAAATAGCGTCATCGCTTATTCTGAATTCCCTGCCGCTGATGTTATGCTTTTTAAGCGCCTTTTTTACCAAATGGCGTTTTGCAATATTGAATTTTTCCTCTATTGTGTAGGAATTCAGCTCAATTACTTCCATTCTGTCATACAGAGGAGCAGAAATAGTTGAAACGTCGTTTGCCGTAGTAATAAAGAGCACGTTGCTTAAATCAACGGGAAAATCAATGAAATGGTCGTTGAAAGAATTATTCTGTTCGGGATCAAGCGCTTCAAGAAGAGCGGACGACGGGTCGCCTTTATAATCACTGCCCACCTTATCAATCTCATCAAGAAGGATTATCGGGTTCATAACCCCACTCTTGATAATTGCGTCAATAATTCTGCCGGGCATTGCGCCGATATATGTACGTCTGTGACCTCTTATCTCCGCCTCGTCGTGAACGCCGCCGAGAGCAACTCTGACATATTTTCTGTTCATTGACGTTGCAAGCGATTTAACAATACTTGTTTTGCCGACTCCCGGAGGGCCGTAAAGACAGATAATCTGTCCACTGAATTCAGGATTGCGTTTTAACACGGCAAGAGTTTCTACGATTCTTGTTTTAATCTTATCAAGTCCATAGTGGTCTTTATCAAGAACCTTTCTTGCTTTAGTAAGTGAAATGCTGTCTTTGGTATACTTACCAAACGGTATTTCAAGGCACTTATCAAGATAGCCCCTGACAACAGTCCCCTCGTGAGAACCCGAGGGCATTTTCATCAGCTTATCGCACTCTTTTAAAAGCTTTTCCTTAATCTCATCAGAACAAGCAAGTGCATTTACCTTTTCGCGGTAAATATCTGCTTCCTGAACGGGATCCTCGTTATCGCCGAGTTCATCGGAAATAACCTTCATCTCCTCGCGAAGGTAGTATTCGCGCTGACTTCTGTCAATCTCTTTTTGAACTTTTTCCTGAATTTCAGCTTCCATTTCAAGCGTAACGTTTTCGTTTTTAAGCATTACAAGAAGCTCTTTTACACGCTCGTCGGGGCTGATAATTTCAAGAATTCTTTGTTTATCGCTGTATTCAAAAAAGGTGTTTGCGCAGATATAATCCGTAAGCTTATCAATATCCTTCATTGACTGAATTGTTGATATAACTTCGTTTGAAATTTTTGAAAACATTGAAGCATAGGTTTCAAATTCCTTTTTCAGCGCTCTTGCATAAGCAGTAAGCTTAGGAGTAACCTTATATTCAGGCGTTTCAATTATATCGGCAACGCACTTAATATAGGGAGTATCCTGAAAGAAATTTATAATATTTGCTCTGCGCTCCCCCTTAACAATTACGCGAAGGTTTTCGGAATTAGGTATTTTAATCATCTGTTTTATTTCACAGATAACGCCGATATCGTACAAGTCTTCAACGTCAGGGCTGTCAATAGCGCTGTCCTTCTGTGCAACAAGAAGAATTTTTTCTCCCTTTAGCATTGCTGCTCTGACAGCAGCTATGCTCTTTTTTCTCCCGACGTCAAAATGCAGATTCATATTCGGGAACACAACAAGACGCCTCAGCGGAATAACAGCTAAGTCAAGAAAACTGTCTATTGCTTTAATCTTTTCTTTATTTTCCATAATATCACCTAAAAAATAATTATGAGTATTATATATTATTTATAGAATAATTGCAACACCTAAATATTTATGTATAAAATAAACGGACAGAAACCTGTCCGTTTACTGTAATTTTTAGAAGCTCCTTCCTCCGCCTCCGTGAGAGGTACCGGAAGAGCCGGAATGAGTTGATGAACCTCCTGAACCTGAGTCTCTTTCAATCCTTGTTTTCGTTACGTTTGCATAAAGGAAATTATCGTAAGATGACCTGAGTTTCATAGAGTCATTAACAAGATAATTGGCTGCGTTACGGTTAAAGCCTACGGGCTTATAGCTCTTCTTAACGCTTAGCGTAACTATTGCTGCAACGATTAAACCGACAATAAGCGAAGTAAATACAGCTTTAAGGTTATCTTTAGAACTGTAAAGCTTATTTGTAACGTCATACGGCTCTCCCGATTTAGCCTCAATTACAAAATCTTCCACATAAGAAGCAAAATCATTACACGCTTTGTTATAATCTCCGCTTTTCATTGACGGAATTATCTGGTCAAGTATGAAATCATAGCCGTAATCGGTAATAGCGGTTATTCCGTAGCCGGTTGTTGAAATATGCGCATATCTGTCATTGGGATTTGTTACTCTTATCAATAACAGACAGCCGTCGTGATTGTCTCCGTAACCATAGCCGTTATAATCATAATAATCATCGGCATATGCTTTTTCAGTTTTTCCTTCGCAATCCTTAACCGTTACAATTACTGTATCGAACTGCTGAGATTCATAAATGCTGTTAAGCTTAGCTGAAAGCTCGCGCTCCTCTTCCTCAGTAAGCAGCTCCGCATTGTCAACAACTCTTTCGGAATTAACTGCAAAAGCAGGAAGCGAAATTGAAACAGCTATAAGAAGCGTTACGATAAATAATGAAATCTTTTTTACCATTACAACACCCCCTATAATAATCCGAAGATCCTGCCGACAGCAAAAACGACAGCAGTTATCCCGACCATTGAACCGCCGAAAAGAGCAGCCAGTTTTGCATTACTGACAGGCAGATTACCGATAAACTTACCTGTTTGTCCGTTCATTGCAAAGGTGTATTTTTCACCTTTATAAGTAGTGTTGAGTATCCAGACAGGATAAAAGGCATATTTACTCTTACCGCTTTTCTGATTGATATTGCTTGAAGTAGCGGTAACAGTCGTATATCCGTTTACAGTCTGCTTGAGTGTATCCTCAGCGCTCGCTTTAATCCTCTGATTCGCCCTGACGATACTGTCCTCCATTGATACGTCGTACTTATCTGCAAGATAGCCTGAAAGATATGCAGTCTGAAAATCAACAGCCTCATCGAATTTAAAAGGTTCAATGCTCTCCATTAAATCATCGGGCATTTTTGATGAGCCGTCAACAGGAATATTCTCAAAACTCATTTCACCGTCACGGAAAACGTCAAAATAGCTTGTTTCGGTATATTCATACTTACTGTCGCTCCAGGTTCTGACTCTTGTTGCTGAATACTTAACGGCAGCGTCAACATCGCTGTCAAAAAGCCAGAACGGAACATACAAGCCCTTAATCTCATCAAGCCTGTTTTCGCTTTTAAAAGTATTAGGAGCGAATTTTTTTGATGCAACGTATTGTTTGAGTTTATCCTTTGCAGCCTTTTTATCGAATTTAAACGGAATTACATAATCAGGCTTTAATACACCGGAAAGCCTGCCGGAAAGAACAACGTTATTACCGCAGTAAGGACAGGCCGTAGCAGCAGTATTTTCATCTGAAATTATTTCGCCGCCGCAGAATTTACATACGAACACGGACATATTGTCCTCTTCGGTACCGTTCCATTCTTCCTTTTCGGTATTTTCCCATTCAAATGAATCGGGCTGACTTGTTTTATTTAAAGATTCATCCATCTGCTTAAGTGTTTCAACTTCAAACATACTTTCACAGTAAGGACACTTCATCTTTTGCGATGCTGAATCAAATTCAAGCGACGCATTGCAATTAGGACATTTATAGTCAAATATTTCGGACATAAAAATCTCCTCTTTTATTCATCAATTATCCTCTCAGTTTTCCGCAATTAGTGCAGAATTTACCTGTGTTTTTAGTTCCGCATTCGCCGCAGAACCATGAATCGTTTGCCGGCTGAGGTCTTGCAGTACCGCAGTTGGTACAGAACTTACCTGAATTCTGAGTTCCGCACTGAGGACAAGCCCAGGCGTCACCTGCTGCCGCAGGAGCCTGCTGCTGTGCCTGCTGCTGAGTGCGCTGCTCCTGACCCATAGCAAACAGATTCTGAGCTGTCTGATTGCCTGTTCCTGCGTTCATAGCCATACCCATGCCTACAAAGCCGCCCATAGCGCCGCCTTCATTCCTTGCAGCGTCGCGCATTGCTTCGCCCTGATTTTCAAGGTATACGCCGCCAGCCATACCCGGGTCTCTGCCTGCTGCAGCGCCACGCTGATACTTCTTAAGCATTTCAGCGTCTTCTTCGCTGATAGCAACAGGATTGAGCGCAATTGAAACAATTTCAATACCTCTTGCATCATACCAAAGTTCACGAAGAGCTGCATTAGCATTATCTCTGAGCTCTTTAGTATGCGCCGGAATACCTGCGGGACGGAGCCCTAATTCAGAAAGAGCGCCGAATGCCGGAGAAAGAGCGTCAACAAATTCTGTTTTAAGCTGTGAGTCAAGCTCTTCTCTTCTGTACTCGTTTGCAACGTTAGCAGCAATCTTGGTATAGAAAGTAATCGGGTCGGCAATATGATATGAATATACGCCGTTACACTTGATTTCCGTATCCATATCAAGCCCGATATTTCTGTCAAGAATTCTGAACGGAATAGGAGTAGGAGTGCCGAATTTATTATCCATAATCTCTTTGGTGTTTATGTAATAAACTCTTTGATCCTTACCCGTATCTCCGCCGTAAGCAAAACGCTTACCCATTGTCTTAAAGCTCTCAATAATGCTTTCGCTGAGCTTACCTGTAAAGATTGAAGGCTCCGTTGAAGAGTCCCATGTGAATTCACCTGGCTCCGCGCAAACCTCAACTACCTTACCCTGCTCAACTATAAGCATACACTGTCCGTCAGCAACAGCAATGCCTGAGCCGTTTGAAATGATGTTGTCATTTCCTTTTGTGTTTGATGAGCGGGAGCCTGTTCTCTTTGCTCCCTTTACCATAAGAACATCTTTTTCAAGGCTGTCGCAATAGAAAAATTCCTTCCAC
>DFGL01000002.1 GCA_002371215.1 Ruminococcaceae bacterium UBA3751
TCAAGGTGGTTTGTAGGCTCGTCAAGGATAAGAAAATCCGCCTTCGAAAGCAACAGCTTTGCTAAAATCAGCTTTGAGCGCTGGCCTCCTGAAAGTTTAGCCGTCGGTTTATCGAATTCACTCTCGGAAAAGCCGAGTCCGAGCAGCGCGGAGCGCGTCATACTCTTATAAGTCAGTCCGCCATCGCGGTTGAATATTTCGGTAAGCCTGTCCTGCTTTTCAATATTTTCGCTCTGACTGCCTATTCCGTTAGTCAGGTTATATGCAAGAATTTCAAGCTCCTTTTCTATTTCGGCTAAATCCGAAAAGACCGAAATCAGCTCCTCATAAACCGTTCTGTTTTCTGAGCAGGTATGCTGCTCCATATATCCGAGCGTTGCGTTTTTGGAAATAAAGCACGCTCCCGAATCGGGCTCATATTCGCCCGTAATGATTTTGAACAGCGAGGTTTTACCTACTCCGTTAGCGCCGATAAGCCCTACTTTCTCTTTTTCCTTAACGTCAAAAGAAACGTCCTTAAAAAGCACGCCGTCGCCAAAGGAAAGTGTTAAGTTCTGCACATCAAGAACAGCCATTTTAAAACCTCTTAAAATTCAGTCAATATATTTTACTACAAAATGTGTTGAAAGTGAAGAAAAAATTTGATAATATGAAGATAATAATTTTAAAAGAGGTAATTTATTATGGAAATTTTAAAATTAAATCCTGTTTTTAAGGACTATATATGGGGCGGAAACAGGCTCGTTACGGACTTCGGTTTTGATACGGGGCTTGATAAAACCGCGGAGGGCTGGATGCTCGCCTGCCACAAGGACGGAATGAACACTATAGACGGCGGAGCTTACGACGGCAAGCCGCTCGGCGAAATCGTTGACTCTCTTTCGGGAGAGAACGCAAAGCGTTTTCCGTATTTTCCCGTTCTGATTAAGCTGATTGACGCATACGATAACCTCTCCATTCAGGTACATCCGGACGACGAATACGCCCGCAGGGTTGAAAATGAATTCGGCAAAACCGAGATGTGGTACGTTATTGACGCCACTGACGGCGCGGAGCTGATTTACGGCTTTAAGGAAAAAATTACAAGCGAGGAATTCAAAAGCGCTATTGAAAACAACACCCTTCTTGATAAGCTTAACAGAGTTAAAGTTAAAAAGGGCGATTTGTTTTTCATAGAAGCGGGCACCGTACACGCTATCGGAAAAGGCGCGCTGATTGCGGAAATTCAGCAGAATTCAAACTGCACTTACAGAGTTTACGATTACGGCAGAGTCGGAAATGACGGCAAGCCGCGTGAGCTTCATATAGACAAGGCGGTTGACGTTTCAAAAACCGAGCCGCCGAAATACGATATTAAGCCGCTCGGCGACGAGGAAAACCACGGCGGCTATATCTCGCAGGCGCTCGCAAAATGTCCGCTGTTTACCGTTGACCGTTACGTTATCAGCGAAACACTTACCCTCAATGCCGATAAAAACAGCTTTAACCATATACTCGTTATTAACGGAAACGGAAAAATTAACGAAAAAACGGCAAAAAAAGGCGACTCCTTCTTCGTTCCCGCGGGCTTTGGCGATTACACGCTCAACGGAAAACTGGAAATAATTGTTACAAAAATATAGAATAAAAATCACTCCTTGGTTAACACTATACCTAAAGGAGTGATTTTTTATGAAAATAATGAACAGAATTGCGCTGATACTTAACATTATCGGCGGTATAAACTGGGGTTTAGTCGGTCTTTTCAAGTTTGACCTTGTGGCATGGATTTTCGGCGGTCAGGACGCCGTTCTTGCAAGAATCATTTACGTTCTTGTAGGTATTGCGGCAGTATGGTGCATCGCTCTGCTTTTCAGACCGAGAGAGCTCAATGATTAACAGAGATAAAAACAAAAACTGCAGGGGCGTTATATCACCCCTGCTGATTTATTTTGCCGCCATATGCTTTTGCATTTCGTCTTTTATTTTAGAGAGAATTCGCTTTTCAAGGCGGGATATATAGGACTGCGAAATCCCCATTTTATCGGCGAGCTGCTTTTGGGTATACGGCTCTCCGCCGTCAAGCCCGAAACGCATATTCATTATACTTTTTTCCTTTTCGGGAAGATGAGATACCACATAGCGAAGAAGGCGTTTTTCGTCCTCATGCTCAATATCCTCGCTGATTTCATCAGGCTCAGAGCCGAGAACGTCGCGCAGAGTAAGCTCGTTGCCGTCCCAGTCGGTTGAGAGCGGTTCATCAAAGGAGAGCTCGATTTTTGAGTTTGAAGCTTTGCGCAGATACATAAGAATTTCGTTTTCAATACAGCGGGAGGCGTAGGTTGCAAGCTTGATGTTCTTATCGGGGTCAAAGGTTTTAACCGCTTTCATCAGTCCGATTGTACCGATAGATACCAAATCCTCCGCGCCCGCAGTCGGCGAATCAAATTTTTTAGCTATATAAACAACGAGTCGCAGATTGTGGATTACAAGCAAATCGCGGTGTGTTTCATCTCCGTTTCTCAGCTCGTTAAAAACGGTTTCCTCCTCTTCCTTTGTAAGCGGAGGGGGAAGGGTTTCAGGTCCGTTGATATAATGGCAGTACTGCCTGAGACGGATTTTTTCAAGAATTGAATTAAGCAATCTAAAAAGCATATTATCACCTAAACAGATAGTATATTTGGATTAAAAACGGCAGAATAACCTTCTGCATTTAATTCGTCGGACAGAGCGACGTATACGTTTTCAACAGCCGCCTCGCCTTTAAAGTTTTTAAGGCTCACTCTGTCGGGCTTAAATGCACAAAGGAAAGATGAGCCGCTGACGGTTGAAGCCGGAATAACGCGCATTTCGCCCTCGGGCATAAGCCTTTCAATCTTATCACGGCTGACTACAATTACGCTCTCTCCCGTAAACGGTTCTCGCAGGCGGTTGCCAGAATCGGCAAGGGCAAAAAGCGTAACACTCTGCCCCTGCCTTTCAATTTTGAGCGTATATATTTCCCCGGCGCTTGCTTTTTTGTTGTACAGCCTGACGATAATGCAGGAAAAAATATACGCAAAAAATGAGCTTACAAGGAGCTCCCGCGCGCCTATATCAAAATAGACCGTCGCGTTGCTTACGGCGATGCGCTGAGCTTTGAAAATCAGGTAAATCCCTATAATTATCCCGAGAAAAACGAAGCTTGAAAAAAGGTAAATCACAAGAATGAGGACAAGGCTTTTAACCCTCAAAAAGCCAAACGTACATAAGATAATTAGGGCTGCAGAAAGGATTTTCAGAATCAATGATACATATGGCGGAAGCGAAATCAGAATAATAAGCGAATACGCCCCGCCGAGAGCAGAGCCAATAACAAGGCGAAACGTTCTTACGCTCCGTTTTGCAAGCCTTGAGGTTATACTCAAAAGAAGAAAGGTAATAAAAAAATTTATAATGAAAAGAACGTCAACGTAAATAACAATAAAATTACCTCCCTTCACGGCATAGTATATACCGTTCGGGAGGTAAATTTTGTCAAATAAAACAGTTAATTAATTTTATTTTGCAAGGTCGCCTACAATCATCATATAGTCGCCTATCTGAACGCCGAACTCGGGACCGCCCTCCATAATAAGCTGCTTATCAGCAGTCATCTGGAACATATCGCCCGTTCCGAGAAGGATTTTAAGCGCCGAGGTCGGACAGTCAAACTTCATACAGAAGAAGGGTTTAGCTCTTTTATAAGCTCCCCTTCCCGCTCTTGACTTACCCGCTTTTATTCTGATATAAGCGGTACACTCCGGGTGGCCCTCAACCTCCCACTGATAACAGCGGTCGGGGGACTTAAGCGCCCATTCGTGAATTGCCGGATGACCGAGTTTATTAAGCTGGGAAATACCCGAGGAAAGCAGGTAAAAATACAGCTTGCAGAGAAGGACTGACGTTGCCTCGTCGTTTTCGGGCGGCTCTGCAATATTAAGCAAATCGCTCATTTTGAGAAGCACCATCATAAATTTAACGAACTTACCGAGGGACTTAATCTTAAACTTCGGAAGCTTAGCCATATTGCCCTTCATAAACGCGTTCATTTTTTCCATTGAGGAGAACTCAAGCTCTCCGTCAATTTTTTCCTGACCGAGATATTCGCCGAGTTTAACGCTCCATTCACCGTTTTCAATTATAAAATGAACAGCCTCTTTATCCTCTGCGTTTACCTTAGCGGAAACCTGATATATAGCGTTGACGCCTTCAAACTTTTTCTTAAGCTCGGGAACATCGGTTGCTATTGTTTTCATAAGCGGCAGCGCGCCTGCCATAAACACCTTATTAGCGTAACGAACTTCATCGCTTGGCATAGAAACAACTCCTTTCTTTAATGAAACATTCAATCCCTCCGTAACGCCTGACGGCGTGCTGCCTCCCTTTACACAAGGAAGACAAAACGGAAAAGAAGTATATTAGAATTCGTCGTCCCACGCGTCGTCTGCCTCAAAGTCAGCATGCATGGTTTCCTGAATAGCCTCTGCAATTCCGTTAGCGTCAATCTTAGCCATAGCAAGAAGGTCCTCCTGAAGGCCGATTGTTGAGAAATCGTCCTGATGACCGAGAGACTTAAATGCGCAAGCCTTACCGCTCTTAGCGATAACCTCTGCAACGGCAGAGCCGAGTCCGCCCATAACCTCATGGTCCTCAGCAACGATGATACGGCGGGTATCCATAATTGCGGAGAGAACGGCTTCCTCGTCAATAGGCTTAATGGTATGCATATTGAGAACGCGAACCTTAATGCCGCCGTCAGCCTCAGCCATACGGGCAGCCTGCATAGCCTCAAATACGCAGGAGCCGCAAGCGATAACGGTAATATCAGTACCCTCGTTCATAACGCTTGCCTTATTCCATTCAAACTTGCAGTCCTCAACGTTCTTATAAATAACCTGGTCAAAACCGCGGTTAATTCTGATATATACGGGACCCGGAATATCGTACGCAGCTTTAACGGCATGGTAGGTTTCTGAGCCGTCGCACGGGCAGATAACCGTCATATGCGGAAGAACTCTCATACAAGCCATATCAATAAGGCTGTGGTGAGTTGAGCCCGCCTGACCGAAGGAGGTACCCGCGTGAGTTGCAATAATCTTAACGGGAACGTTCTGATAGCAGATATCGGTATGTACCTGGTCAAGAGAACGCGCGGAAGCGAAGATTGCGAAGGTCGAAGCAAAGGGAACGAGACCGTTCTTTGCCATACCCGCTGCAACGGAGAAAAGGTTCTGCTCTGCAATACCTACGTTAACAAATCTGTCCGGGAATTTTTCGCCGAACATACCGATTTTAGTTGATTTTGCAAGGTCAGCAGTAAGGGCAACGACGTCCTTATGCTCCTCGCCGAGCTCGCAAAGCGCAAGACCGTAACATTCTGCGGTTGAAAGCTTGGTAGTATCAACCGATGTATATGTCATTCCACCCATAATTATGCCTCCTTTTCTACGCGTTCAACGCGTTTCTGATAATACTTCTCAAGCGAAGCTGTAGCCTCAGCAAGCTTTTCCTCATCAAGAGAGCCGTAATGCCAGAGGTAATTATCCTCCATAAAGTCAACGCCTGCGCCCTTGAACGTATCCATAATAATAGCCGTTGGCTTGTCGCCGCCGTTTTTATGGTTTTCAATTGCAGCTTCAAGAGCGTCGTTAAGCTCCTTGAAATTCTGTCCGTCAACACGGTGTACGATAAAGCCGAACGCCTCAAACTTCTTATCAACGGGCTCAATGTTCATTTCATCGGCTACTCTTCCGTCAATCATACACTTGTTGTTATCAACAAGAACAACGTAGTTTGAAAGCTTAAACTGAGCAGCGCTCATTGCAGCCTCCCAGTTTGAGCCCTCGTTGAGCTCACCGTCGCCTGTGATGATATAGTTCATATAGTCAATACCGTTAACTCTGCCCGCAAGAGCAAAGCCAACAGCGAGCGACATACCGTGACCGAGCGAACCCGTTGAAAACTCGCAGCCGTTAACCTTGTTGGCGTCAAGGTGCATACCTATTTTAGCGCCTGTAAGGTTAAAGATATGAAGCTCTTCTTCGGGCATATAGCCAAAATCAACGAGAACGGGCGCATAACCTACTGCAGCATGACCCTTTGAGAGAATGAAGCGGTCTCTGTCTGGCATTTTGGAATCGTTGGGGTCAAGCTTCATAAAGCGGTGGTAAAGAATTGTCATTGCGTCCATACAGGACATTGCGCCGCCGAGATGGCCCGAACCGCCCCAGTTAGCGGTTTTAAGGGTAAGCCTTCTGAGCTCGTCAGCTTTCTTTTCAAGGCGAAGCCACTCAGCCTTGTCAAACGGTTTGTAATCTGCCGGCATAAATATTACTCCTTTCAATTATAAATACAGAACACGGAAGACGAAAATATTATCACTGATTCTATAATTCCGAATTCCGAATTCCGAATTATTTAAGTCCTATATCCTGATGCCTTGAAGCAACAACTCCGAAAGCATCCTCAGCAATATCAATGGAAAGAGCTATATCCTCATCGGAAAGCGCCGCATTGATAAAGTGGTTATGGTGTGAAGCGAGGAACAATCCGCGGCTTACGCACTCTGCAACCCATTCCTGATGAAGCATAAGGCTGTCATCGTTTGCAATTCTGAGATAGAACAGCGCGGGCTCGCCCGAAACGACAAGGTCAAAGCCGTGCTCCTTACCCGCTGCCTTAAGCCCTTCTGTAAGCTTAGTTCCCTTTTCGCGGAACATAGTCGGTATATCAAGCCTCTTCATCTTCGGTATGCAGGCAAGGCAGGCTGCAAACGGCTCTGCGCTGAGCCAGTAGGAACCCGTATAAACGACTGAGGAAGCAGTTGCCTTCATATGCTCCTGACCGCAAACGGCGGACATATTGTAGCCGTTAGCAAGCGCTTTACAGAAGCAGATAAGGTCCGCCTTAAAGCCGTAATAATGGTCAGAGCCCTGAAGGTCAAGGCGAAAGCCCGTTCTTACGTCGTCAATAATAAGGACCATACCGTGGTCGTCGCAGAACTTTCTGACCGCTGTCCACTGCTCCTTGGTAGCGCAAACGTTATCGTAGAAATTACCGTGGTCATACGGCTGAGCGATAAGACCGGCAACGTCTCCTCCGCAGGCGTCGTAAGCCTCCTGCATAGCGTCAATATCAAACCAGGGAACGATAATGTTGTTGGCAACCTCCTCGGGCATAATTCCGGGGTAGTCAGCCTTCTGGCACCACTGGAAATCGCCGTGATAATAGCCCTTGAAGAACATAATCTTTTTCTTTCCCGTATGAGCGCGGGCGCACATTACGGAGAAGGTTGTTGCGTCTGAACCGTTTTTCATAAAGAACGCCCAGTCTGCCATAGCAACCGTGTCCTTAAGAAGCTCGGCGCACTCTACCATTTTATATGACGGCGAGGTTGTACAGTTACCGATTTTAAGCTGTTCAATAGCTGCTGCGTCAACGTCGTCGTCGCAGTAGCCGAGAACGTTCGGACCGTAGGCGCACATCATATCAATGTACCTGTTTCCGTCAACGTCCCAGAAATAAGTTCCCTTTGCGTGGTCGCCCATAAGAGGCCACTTTGTAATGGGAAGCCAGAGTCCCTCAGAAGGACCGAGGTGGCCGTAAATTCCCGAAGGGACAGCATTAAGCGCTCTGTCAAACCATTCGCGTGATTTTTCGTGTGTATATTCCGGATATTTACTCATTAGCTCTCCCCTCCTTATCCTAAGTATACCGCAACTCTGTCAAGTATACGGTTAATATTATCAATCATATTGCACATACCCGCAAGGTAAATATTACCCGCGCAAAGTTCCGAAATTGTTGAAGCAGTGCCGTTGAACAGACCGTTTGCAAGGTCAATAGTTGCAAACTCCATAATTGCGCGCGGTGTATCGGGCTTTTCCTTGATAAGCTCAAGGTGATGGCTTCGGCAACGGATAGTAACGGTTACAGCGTCCTTAATACCCATCTGAATATCGCCGTCAATTATATATGACGCGGACTGCCGGCTGATACTGTCCTCATTTCCGAGAGCGCAGATTGCGCCGGCGATTGTATACATAGTAAGGATAGTTGATTTTTCAAAAAACTCCCTGTTCTTTAAATCTTCTTCGCTCGGCATTAGATACTTTGTGAGAATATCCGTAAGTTTAGTAAACGGACCGAGCAGGAAGCTGAGAACCTGAACGGGATTCTTGGTGGGAACGCCCGGCTTTGAATTATCAATTAAATCATTGAATTTTTCAGGGGATGAAAACTTCATCTTACAGGTACAGCCGTAATCTCCCTCAGTAAACTTGCAGCCATCCTTTGAAAAGTGATAGGTCACGCAGGGACCGTCATTAACGTCAAAGCACAGAGCAACGGGCTTTTTGAGTCCCGCGCAGACTGCCTTGGCTTCGTCAACCATATCGCACAGATTTTCAAGAGTTCTTAAAACGCCGTACGCATTAACAAAGGCAAGAGCTTTAGCTTCTTTCATAGCATTACCTCCATTGATTTAGTCATAATGACCAATTTATTCTTTAAAATTATAGCATATTATATTTATTATAGCAATAACAAAACTATGACAAAAAAGAAAACCGTCCATATAAAGATGGACGGTTTTCAGTATTAATTGTCAGCTTGCGCATTTCTGGCAGGGGGTCAGCCCTAAACCCTCAGCATAGCTGAGAGAAACCTTATATGAATTAACTCCTCCGCAATCGGGGTCGTAATGGTATCTTTTACCCGTTGGGGTAATATATACGTTTTCCCCTGTTTTTGTACCTGACGAGGATTTCTTTTTTGCAGCCGATTTTGACTTAATGGTTATAGCCCTTTTCTTAGTACATTTTGAAAACTTTTTCTTTCCGTTAACGGTTTTATAAGTTCTCACCTTAACGTAGTACTTTTTGCCTGACTTAAGCTTTTTAACGGTTTTTGAGGTTGTTCCCGCTTTTTTGATAAAAATGCTTTTTGCGTTATCAAAATCTGACTTTGTGCTGTAAAAAATCTGATAACCTTGCACCTTCTTCTTTGCCCATTTTAAAGTAAACGAGTTTGTTGTTGAGGTTAACGAGATTACCTTTGTCGCAGCGGGCTTCTGAGCAGCCTGCGCCGATACGGGAGCTGAAACCGACATTACCAGCATAATAAGGCTGATTAATAAAGCGATTATTTTTTTCATAATATTATCTCCTTTGCTTTTTTATTAATTGTACCACTATTGCACTGTAAAGTCAAAACCTATGAAATTCCTTTAAATGTTGAATTATATATTTTTTTGGTCTATAATAATAACAAATAATTTTTGAGGAGTGCGTTATGTCCGCTTATACGTTAAAAAATTCAAAATATATACGAGATATCAAGTGTGAAGCAAAGCTCTATGAACACAACAAAACGGGCGCAAGAATTGTCATTATGCCCGCTGACGATACAAACCGCGCTATAACCGTTGCGTTTTCCACACCTGCCGAAAACGACAAGGGAATCCCTCATATCATTGAACATTCCGTTCTCTGCGGCTCTGAAAAATATCCGCTCAAGGACCCGTTCGTTCAGCTTATGAAGGGCTCAATGTACTCGTTTTTAAACGCTATGACGGGCAGCACCTACACGGTATACCCCGTTGCAAGCACTAATGAAAAGGATTTTAAAAACCTTGCGGACGTTTATCTTGACGCCTGCTTTAACCCGAATATGCCCCATAAAAAAGAGGTGTTTCTTCAGGAGGGAAAGCACTACGTTATTAATGAAAACGGCGAAGTTACGGGCTTTAACGGCGTAGTTTACAACGAGATGCGCGGAGTTGAGGGCTCTGCTGATTTTCATATTGACTTTGCCGCAATGAAGGCGCTTTTTGACGATTCGCCCTATCAGTACGAAAGCGGCGGACTTCCGCTCGCTATCGGCGATTTAACCTATGAGGAGCTCTGCGATTTCTACAAGAGGCATTACACCGCCTCAAACTGCGTTATCTTCCTTTACGGCAAAAACGATTACGGCGAAATGCTTGATTATATCGACAGAGAATATTTAAGCAAATACGAAAAAACAGAGTATTACAGCGTCAGCGAAATAAACAGCCCCTGCAAGAGCGAGGTTACCGCTCCCTATCCCGCTGATGAAGAGGGAAAGGATAAGGCGTACTATTTTTCGTATGCCGCTGCCCTTGGTATAAACCATTCACCGCTCAATATGCTCACCCTCAGAGTGCTTGAGAGAATACTCTGCTCGTCGCAGGGCGCTTACATTAAAAACGCTATGCAGAAGGCGGGGATAGGCGAGGATTTCTACTGCGTTTGCGACGACAGCGCAAAAATCCCGTATTTTAATTTTATCTCTGCTAAATGCTACGAAAACGATAAGGAAAAATTCAGGGAGGTTATTGAAAATACACTGAAAGGTCTTGTAGAAAACGGGATTGACAAGGAGCGCCTTTTCTCCTCGCTGCGACGCCTTGAATTTCAGGAAAAAGAGGCTGCGGACACGTGGACTCCAAAGGGCATAACCTACGCTCTGCAAATGCTTCCGAGTTTCCTTTTCGGCGAGAGCGACCCGCTTTCCGCGCTTGAAATCTTTGACGGAATAGACGAGCTCAAGGAGCTTGCAAAGGGCGATTACTTTGAACGTTTTATTGAAGAACATTTTCTTAATAACACACGCAAAACGCTCGTTACCCTCGTTCCCGACCCGGAATTTGCAGCGCGTGAGGACAGACTTTTAAAAGAAAAATGCGCCGAAAACTCAAAGGCTTATTCCATCGACGAACTTAAAGCCGATTACGAGCTTTTAAACTCATACCGTGGCAGCGAGGATACAGCTGAAGCGATAGACACTATTCCTATTCTTGAGAGAAGCGACCTCACTCTGAAGCCCGAAATCATTGAGTCAGAGGAGGTTAAAGCCGAAAACGCTTCAATCATTTTCCAAAAGCGCGACACAAACCAGATAGCATATTTTGACTATATGTTTGACCTTCGTGCCGTTGATAAAAAACTTCTTCCGTATTACAGAATATTTGCTGAGCTTGCAGGCGCAATGAATACTTCAAAGCACGGCTACAGCGAGCTTTCGGATTTAATTGACAGCTATACGGGAGATATTACGGTTTCACTGAAGGTTATTGATTCAACCGCTGCCGGCGGCGAGGTAACGCCTTATCTCGTTTGGCATTCAGCCTGTCTTTACGAAAACGGAGAAAAGGTTAAGGAGCTTAACAGAGAAATATTCAATGATACCGATTATTCGGATACGTCGCGGATTTACGACCTGCTTTTGCAGTACAAAACAGGCGCAGAAAGGGATTTTCTTGAGGCTTCGCATATCGCCGCAAGAGAGCTCGGGCTCGCTGCTTTCTCAAAGAAATACGCATGGCTCGATTACCTCAGCGGCTACAGCTTTTATAAATTCCTGACTGCGCTTCTCAACGGTTTTGACAGTAAAAAGGACGAAATTGTTGCTGCTCTTAACTCCTTCAGAGAGGCAATGCGTAATAAGAACGCGTGGAAGTTTGCCTATGTAGGCGGCAGCGACTATCTTGACTCTGCAAAAAGCATAACGGACGACTTTGCCGCAATGCTGAATAAAAACGATAATACAGAGCTTACCGACATTCCGCTCTGCAAAAAAAAGAGCGCGGCTTATCTTACGCCTTCGCAGGTTCAGTACGCTTCCCTCTGTGGCATAATGCCCGAAAAAGCGAGGGAAATCAGAGGCGTTGTACGCGTTGCGGAACACCTGATAAATACAGATTATCTCTGGCACAACATCCGCGTTCTCGGCGGTGCTTACGGCTGCTTTGCAACGTTCAGCTACGAGGGAGAGGGATGTATGGTATCCTACCGCGACCCGAAGCTTGATTCAACGCTTGACTGCTACAAAAAGGCGGCAGATTATCTTGAAAACCTGAATATTGACGAGAGAACGGTAAGGCAGTTTGTAATAGGCGCGCTCAACAAGCTTGATAAACCGCTGATGGCGTACCACCTTGCAACGATTCAGATTAATAACGAGCTTGCGGGAGTTACAACCGAAAGGCAGTACAAAACGAGAGAGCAGATAATCAACGCGACTCTCTCGGATATAAAGGCGTTTTCACCGCTGCTCAGGGAGTGGATCAACTCCTCCCTCCCCGCAGTTATCGGCAGCGAGCAGGCGGTTAAAAATTCAAATTACAAATTTGACGAAATTAAAAATATGATTTAATGCGAGCCTGACTTGCTCGCTTCAAGTCAGAACCTTGTTGGCATCTGCACTCAAGACAAAAAACAGACTGAAAGAGACATGCTCTTTCAGTCTGTAATTTTTATTTTACGTCGAAAAAAATCCGCAGGGTGAACCTGCGGATTTATTGTCTTTATAACGGTTAATTAGCCAAGCTCTGCGAAGTACTTGAT
>DFGL01000017.1 GCA_002371215.1 Ruminococcaceae bacterium UBA3751
TTCTTTATGACGGGCGCCCCAAAGTCAGCCTTATTTTTTATGACAACGAAAATTTTAACAGTCTTTCCTTATAATCGGGGGCAGTATCAAACGCTGCGTGCCCTAAGCCTGTATACGTATGACTCTCAAAGTCTTCTTTGTTTTTTAGTATATTTTCTATATCTTCTCCGGCTCCGGGCAGTACTTTGTCATCATCTGCGTTAAGAGCTAAAATTGGACAGCTGATTTTAGTTAATTCATTTACGGCATTATAACCCTTAGTACCGTTAGAAAACTTAATAAAACGCTCTAAATCAATATCAGTAAAGCTATTTGCAGTGCTTATAAAAACGTCTTTAAACTTTTCAAACAAGTCCTGCGGATAAAGAAGCTTGCACATCTCAAGATTAAGATTTACTCTGTCCTTTTTTACAGCTAAATCGCGCCATTTAGCAATGTTTTTATACTGTTCGTCTGTTATCCGAGCGGCAGATGAGCCGAGCATCAGTTTTTTTATAAGTTCAGGATGTTCTGCAGCAATAAGTATTGACATCATACCGCCTTGTGAAGCGCCGAACAGATAAATATCCTTAAGCCCGAGAATCTCAAATATCTTGGCCGTATCAGAAGCCATATCGTTTACTGAATACTTTTCAGGAAGCTCGTTTCTGCGGTCAAACACATATATAGTAAACTCATCCGTGAGAAGTTTATACGATTCCGCTATTAATTCAGCCGCTCCCATAACGCTCTGTACACTGAGTCCGGGAAGGATTACAAACGTTTTATTTCCGTTTCCGAAAGAGAAATAATTCATTGTAAAACCTTCGGCAGATGCGGTTTTTATATCTATACTCATTTATTTAACAAGTTCCTTCATATCATACATTCCCGCGTCTTTACCCATCATATATACTGCAGCGTTTACAGCGCCTACAGCAAGTATTTCCTTACTTCTTGCAGAGTGTGAAAGCGTAACTATTTCATCGCGTCCCGCAAAGATAATCTGGTGTTCGCCTACGATTGTGCCGCCTCTGATTGCATGGAAGCCTATTTCATTTTTAGTTCTCTTTTCTCTCTTTGAATGACGGTCAAACTCGTATTTCATAGGCTCGTCAATCTCTTCGCATATAGCGTCTGCAAGCATAAGAGCGGTGCCTGACGGAGCGTCAATTTTCTGATTATGGTGCTGTTCAACTATTTCAATATCAAATCCGTCGCCGAGTACCTGAACTGCTTTTTTGGCAAGGTTAGCAAGCAAATTGATACCGATGCTCATATTGTAAGTGAAGAATATCGGACACTGTTTCGACGCGTCAGTTATCTGTTTTTTCTGACATTCATCGTATCCCGTCGTTGCAATAACCAATGCAGTATTATTGCTTATTCCGTATTCAAGAAGGTCATTGAGAAGGGAAGGGCTTGAGAAGTCAACTACAACATCAGCTGTTTCTTTAACGTCCTTAATGCTTTCGTATATTGGAAAAGAAGCTTTTCCGTCATTAAAAATATCAACGCCTGCTACAATTTCACAGTCATCGCGGGAAGCAACAACGCTTTGAATTACGTTACCCATATGTCCGCACGCGCCGGTTAATAGAATTCTTATCATTTTATTTATCCTCCTTAGAAAATAAGGGCGGAATAATCCGCCCGTAGATTACTTTATAAGTCCGTACTTATTAAGAACACCTCTTAAGTATTCAGTGTGTTCCTCAGTCATATCGCAAAGCGGCATTCTGAGCGGACCTGCATTTAAACCTACCATATTGCAGGCAGCTTTAACAGGGATTGGGTTAACTTCAACAAAGAGAGCGTTTGCAAGTTCAAGATACTTAGCCATAAGTTCAGTGCTTTCTTTAGCGTTTCCGTCCAGATAAGCCTGAACAATATCATGTGTTTCCTGAGGACAAATATTAGCGAGAACAGAGATAACGCCTTTACCGCCGCAAGCCATAACAGCGGGAATCTGGTCATCGTTACCGCTCCAGATATTGATTTCATCGCCGCAGAGAGCGTGCATTTTCATTACCTGGGAAATATTGCCCGAAGCTTCCTTGATACCGTTTATTCTTGGCAGTTTAGCAAGCTCAGCAAGTGTTTCGGGAGCAATGTTTACGCCCGTTCTTGACGGAACGTTATAGAGAATAATCGGCTTATCAGTAGCGTCGTGATACATTCTGTAATGGCTGAGAAGACCCTTCTGAGTTGTCTTGTTATAATACGGAGTAACAAGGAGAAGGCCGTCAACGTTGTAGCTGCACGCAGAACGAGCCATTTCAATACCGTAAGCAGTATTGTTTGAGCCGCATCCTGCAATTACGGGAATTCTTCCGTTAACGTATTCAACAGTGAACTTTATAGCATCTCTGTGCTCTCTTGTATTCAGCGTTGAAGCTTCGCCCGTAGTACCAACTACAACAACAGCGTCAGTACCGTTTTCAATCTGAAAATCGAGCATTTTTCCGAACGCTTCATAATTTATAGTTCTATCCTCATTCATAGGGGTAATAATCGCAACTGCTGAGCCTGTAAAAATAGGTTCTTTCATAATTTTTCCTCCTTAAATCAATCCATATATCCTTCAGCAGCAAGAAGCTCTGCAAGTAAAACTGCGCCGCCTGCAGCACCGCGAAGGGTGTTATGTGAAAGGCAAACAAATTTATAATCGTACTGTGTATCCTCACGGAGTCTTCCTATTGAAACAGCCATTCCGTTTTCAAGCTCGCGTTCGCTCTTTATCTGCGGTCTGTCAGGCTCTGTGAAGTAATTAAGGAACTGTTTTGGAGCAGAGGGAAGCTCAAGCTCCTGCGCTCTGCCTTTGAAATTATTCCAGATTTCAATCATTTCATCCTCGGAAGGTTTCTTTTCGAAATTTACAAAAACTGCGCCGAGATGTCCGTTTGAAACGGGAACCCTTATACACTGTGCAGTGAAATTGGGCTTATCAGCGAGAACGATTTTTCCGTCCTTAATTTCACCCCAAAGCTTAAGCGGTTCTTTTTCACTCTTTTCTTCTTCGCCGCCGATATAGGGGATAACGTTATCAATCATTTCTGGCCAGGTTTCAAATGTCTTTCCTGCACCGCTGATTGCCTGATAAGTACAGACGAGTACGTCTTTAACGCCGTACTTTTCGTGGAGAGGGAAAAGAGCAGGCACATAGGATTGAAGCGAACAGTTCGACTTTACAGCAATGAAGCCGCGTTTAGTTCCGAGGCGTTTCCTCTGTGATGGAATAATATCAATATGCTGAGCGTTAAGCTCGGGCACTACCATCGGAACGTCATCAGTAAAGCGATGAGCCGAATTGTTGGAAACAACCGGGCATTCGTGCTTTGCATATTCCTCTTCAAGCGCTTTGATTTCATCCTTTTTCATATTTACTGCGCAGAAGATAAAATCAACTGATGAAGCGATTTCTTCAATATCATTTGTAGCGTCTTTAACTATTATATTCTTGAATTTTTCAGGAATCGGAGCATCCATACACCATTTATTGCCGACAGCCTCAGCATACGGTTTTCCGGCGCTTCTTGAGGATGCAGCAAGTACAACGAGGTTAAACCACGGATGATTCTCAAGTAAAGTCATAAAACGCTGACCTACCATTCCTGTTGCTCCAACTATACCAACATTATATTTTTTCATTAACTTTCCTCCTCGGACTTGTAAAATTTAATCTTTTGCAATATAATATATGAAAAATCCGCAAAGTATTATACCCAAAAGTATATTTTTAATATAATATCACTTTATATATATAAATGTCAAATAATATTGGAGAAAATTATGAAAACTTCTGATTTTTTTTATGAACTCCCTAAGGAATTAATTGCTCAAACGCCGATAGAACCGCGCGACTCTTCAAGGCTTATGATTCTTGACAGAGAAAGCGGAGCGATAGAGCATAAGATTTTTCACGATTTAATTGATTATCTCAATGAAGGTGATTGCCTTATCCTCAATGATACAAGGGTAATTCCTGCACGGATTTACGGAGTTAAACAGGAAACAGGCGCGGTAGTTGAATTCTTACTTTTAAATCAAAAGGAAAACAACATCTGGGAATGTCTTTGTAAACCCGGTAAAAGGGCTAAAGAGGGGACAAAGTTTACTTTTGGCGAGGGCATTGTTGATTGCGAGGTTATCGCTGTTAATGATGACGGAAACAGATTAATCAGATTTAATTGCGATTCAAAGGAAATATATAATATTCTTGATAAAATCGGCAAGATGCCCCTTCCGCCGTACATCACTGAGGAACTCAAAAACGGTGAAAGATACCAGACCGTGTATTCACGGGAGCTGGGCTCTGCTGCTGCACCTACTGCGGGACTGCATTTTACTAACGAAATGTTAGATAAAATCAGGCAAAAAGGCGTTAAAATCGGTTACGTTACGCTCCATGTAGGACTCGGCACTTTCAGACCCGTTAAGGTTGATGACGTTACAAAGCACAAAATGCATACCGAGCATTATCAGTTAAGTAAAGAAACAGCAGATTTAATTAATGAAACAAAAAAGAACAAAAAGCGCGTTATCAGCGTTGGTACGACAAGTACAAGAACTCTTGAAAGCGTTGCATCAAAATTTGGGTGTGTAAAAGAGGATGAAGGGGATACCGGAATATTTATTTATCCGGGCTACGAATTCAAATGTATTGACGCGTTAATAACAAACTTTCATCTGCCTGAAAGCACTCTTATAATGCTCGTTTCAGCATTTGCAGGCTATGATAACGTTATGAACGCTTATAATACTGCAGTTGAAGAGAAATATAGGTTTTTCTCATTCGGCGACGCTATGTTTATAAAATAAATATTAAGCTCTGATATTGGGGCGCCCGTCATAAAGAAG
>DFGL01000067.1 GCA_002371215.1 Ruminococcaceae bacterium UBA3751
CGTTATCTTCATTTATGCTGATAGCCTTAATTTTACAGGCGTTTTGGCAGGGACGCTTACGGTTGGCAATCGCGGAATACGGGCACACCTTGGCGCATTGACCGCATTCCACACATTTGCTTTTATCGATATGTGCCACATGGTTGTGGTCAAAGGAAATTGCGCCGCGTTTGCAAACATCCTCACAGCGGTGCGCCAGACAGCCTCGGCAGGAATCCGTAACCTCATAACCGGCGGCAGGACATTCGTCACAGGCGATGTCGATTACCTCTATAACATTTTGACGGTCAGAGTTACCGCCCATAGCGATTTTAACACGTTCGGCGAGGATTGCCCTCTCTTTATATACGCAACAGCGCATGGTCGGCGTTTTGCCGGGAACGATAATTTTCGGAATATCCAATACATTCTCCAACAGTGTGTCGTTCCATGCCTGACGTGCCACCTCGCGCAGTACCTTGTATTTCAGATACTGCACCTTGGTATCAAATTTTCTTAACTTATTCATTTGCGTTCACCTAAAAATAACTGACCTTGATGCGTTTGCCCATCAGCTTAAGCGCCTTTGAAAGCTCCTGCACCAAATTCATCTTTATATTAAAATTAATCGGCAAATCGGGATTTTGATGCGCCGGATTAACAGCCTTGCCGACATAAAAATTGATATCCGTCGCTTCCTCAAACAACAGACGACTGATAAGCGAAGCGCCGTCATTACTATAGCCCCATTCCTCATAGGAATCGTTGTTTTGAACATAGTCGTTGGCGTATTCCACCACCTTGTTTACGGTGATAACACCCTCGGTTACCAAATCAACACCCTCCAGTTCGGCAATCGGCGGCACATCGCTGCGCTCAAAGTCGAGCTTTGGTCTTAACGGTTTTCGCAGCCACTTTGAGGCAATAGAGGATGTAGTGCCTCCGCAGATGATATGCTTGCCTTCTTTAGAGAAAAACAGACTCATCATACGATCGCAATCATCCCTATCGGATGGAGGCCCGAAGAGAATATTCATCGGTACGCGCTTGCGGATTTTGATAACACAGGCAGTTGCGTCGTCGCCGGGTTTGCCGCCGTAGAGTCGGTTTACCTCGTCAATCAGCAACGTGGAAAGCACCTTGGCAGTAAAGCCGCCATCCGACATACTCAGCATATATTCCGCAATATCCTCCCATTTCCAGCCAAAGTTATAGGCAATACCGATACCCGCGTGAGGACAGCCGTCGCTCATGGCGATGATAATGTCATCCTCCTTTAACCGGATGACAGACTTGTATATCTTTTTTCCGCCGATATTAACTTCGGTTTTGGCGTAATCGTAAAGAGCGCCGTCACGGATATAAATGATGTGAGGATTGTCGTATTGAATCAGTTCAATGGTGTGGGCGTCGATAATATGCATAATCGTGAAAGTGGAATACGCCACACCGCGCACCGAGCAGACAGGGAGTGTTGCGGCGATTGTAGACACACATTCCTCCAAGGGTAAACCTGCCGCCATCATTGTCGAAATTATTTTGGAAGTCAGCGTAGACAGAATACTTGCCTTTACGCCGCTTCCCATGCCGTCCGCCAGCACGATAACGGTAGAATCTCCGCCCTGCTCTACAATATCAATATGGTCGCCGCAGAGCTGTTCACCGTCATGGTTAATGCTTTTGAAGCCAATCTCCGCGCATAAATCATTCATCCTTTATCGACTCCTTCAGTTTTGACAGCGCAATTTTGGTTTCGGCGGCGGTTTCGCCCAAAAGTGAAGCGATTTCCTGTACGATACGCATTTGCTTATCAACAACTTTATCGGCAACCTCAGCCGTCTGACGGCTGATGTCCTCTTTGCGGCGGCGCGCAGTTTCTTCCTCGGTTACATCCGTCATAATGCAAATTAACATATTGCTCTCTTTGTCAGGGACAACCGTCATTTCCACATAACGGTCATACTCTGCTAAAAATGTCCGCTCATTGTATATTCCGCGGCGGTTTTGCTGTACGTTCATAAATGGCAGCGGGTCGAGAATCCGAACCACCTGAGAACCCATTACGTCCGAAGCGGCTCGCAAATTCAATATTTTCAAAGCTGCCGAATTGATTTGCTGAACCTCAAGCAAATCGTTAACTACAATCAAGCCGTTTGGTGTGTTTTTAACGATTGTATCCGAAAAGCTCTCCGCTTTGTCCTTCAAATATGGCAGGCACATAGAGATTTCCGCCTTGCCCTGATAAATGGCGACCGCCTTTTCGCGGCAGGTATTGTAGCCGCATGAACCGCAATTGAGCTCCTGCGAAGGCTTGAATTTACCCATTTGGCGCAGAATCTGATTAATCTCAAAGTCGGAAGGCTTTGCCGAACGCTGCGAGATAAATTCAAACATTTTCTTGATTTCAACTGCTTCCGGCTGTTCAACCTCAAAGTCGCTATTACCGGCATATTTTGCTACAGCCACGTAATCGCTGACAGGATTCAGACGATGCTTTTCCATTACAGGACCGCCTATACAACTTCCGGCACATGCGCTCATCTCAATAAAGCACTTGTGAACATTGCCGTCCACAATATCCTTCAGGGCAGCCATACAGTTTTCTACGCCGTCAACCGCATAGTAAGTATAATCCTGTGCCTTTTGCGACATTGTTTTCAGAATACCGCCGGTTGTCGGGAAAAACCGTGCAAGGCTTTTTTCTGTAGAATCGGTTTTCTGTTCGAGGGTAACGTTTTTCTCTTTAAGCCACGCGGACAGTTCCTCAAAGGTCAGAGAAGCGTCAACAATGCCTTCATAATGCTCTGCTTCGTCTTTTTTTGCAACACAGGGACCGATAAACACAGTTTTTGCATTTGGGATACGCTTTTTTATATCCATGCAGTGCGCCTGCATAGGCGACAGTACATCGGCAAGATACGGCAGACAACTCGGAAAATGTTTTTGAATCAACAGATTAACGGAATGGCAGCAGGATGATATGACAATATCCCTGTTCTCATCCTGTAAAATCCGATCGTATTCACGCTTGACTATTGTCGCTCCGAGCGCGGTTTCTTCTACGTCATAAAAGCCAAGTTTTTTAAGCGCAGAACGCATTGATTCTATACCCACACCGGAGTAATTGGCGATAAAGGAAGGCGCGAGGCTGACAATTACGGGATCTCCGCTTTGCAGAAGAACGCGCACCTTCTCAGTTTCGTCTACAATTTGCTTGGCGTTTTGCGGACATACTACAAAGCAGTGACCGCAAAGAATACACTCATTGCCGATAATATGCGCCTGATTCCCGGAAAAGCGGATAGACTTTACCGGACAATGGCGAATACATTTATAACAGTTTTTGCAATTTGATTTTTTTAGTGTCAAACAGTTCGACATCTGTATACTCGCTTTCAATAGAGTTTTGATAAGATTTCAGTTTCAAAAAAGCTGTTAAAGGTTTCGGGCTTAACACCCGTAATAATCTCGTCGTCCACCTGAACGGTAACACCCTCACGGTTACAGCATCCGATACAGAAGCTGCCCGCGAGAGTGATTTTATCCTCCAGATTGCGTTCCTCAATAACCTTTTGAAACATACTTACAATCTGTTCCGAGCCCTTGAGGTG
>DFGL01000076.1 GCA_002371215.1 Ruminococcaceae bacterium UBA3751
ATCGAGGTGTAGCCTGAGGAAAGGTAAAAGCCTCTGCAGGATAAATCATATTTCTTAAGCCTTTCAATAAATCCGAGCATTTCCTCGTAAGAATTCGGCGCGTCGGTATATGCCATAGTGCTCGCGCAGTAATCAAAGCTCCATTTCGGCGGAAACGCCTGTTTTCCGCACTGTCTGCAGTACTGCTGTAAAATTTCAAGCTTCGTGCCGAAATAAACGTAGTAGCAGAGATTTTCACCGTCGCTTCTGTAGTATTTATAATGCTCGTAGTAATTGTTGTGCTCTCTGCCCGTATCAATGGTTGCGGGAGCGGTACCGCTGTAAAAAATACCGTAGCAGCCCACTGAGTTTTCGCAGATATAAAACGGAACGTATTTATAAAGCGGGTCGCTGTTTTCAGCGTCGTAGCCCATAGAGTCGGTAGTGTCAATCGTATAGGATTTTCCCGCCTTATTAAGATAACCCGCCTTGTCGCCGAGCCCGTAAATTCTTTCGTTTTTCTCTCGGGTTACGTAGTGGAAAACTCCGCTGCCGAACTCGTTTTCAAAATTGTAGGCAAGGGGAGGTCTGTCGCCGAAAAGCTTAATTCCGTTTTTGTAATAACTGATAACAAGGTTCTTTTCGTCAACCTTAATCTCAATATCGCCAAAGCCGAAGGCGGCGTCGGCGCTTACCTTCGGCTTGATTTCGTTATTTCCGTTTTTTTCTATTGAAACGCAAACGGAAGTGCCGTTTATAATTTCAATAGTTGCTGTAATATTTTCGCTCTGATATATTCTTTTTGTATCGGAATAATCGGTTAGCGTAAACTGATGGTTAAATTTCATTTAGATTGGTCCCTCGTGGTGAATAGTGTTATCAAGCATCTGCTTTTTATCCCACGGCATCATCTGCGTATTCTCGCAAAAACGCATAGCGCTCTTATATCCCGTTGTCCAGGTCGGTATTTCAGCGCAATTCGGGTCGTGAGTTTTGCAGAAGGCGATGAGCGATTTCGTCATCTGATTTGCGATTTTATAGTCTATCTCCTCAAACGGACGCCAGTTTGTATCAAGCGTGTTGAAAACGTAGAGCAAATCCGATGCGTGCCAAGCGCCGATGCTGTCGCCGGGGAGAGGACGGGCAAAGTTAGCCATATAAGCCTTATTCCCGTTTTTCATCGCTCTTTTTGTCATCATCTGATTAACCTTAAGAAGCGCAATGCAGAACATATCGTTCATCGTAACGGAATAAATCTGCGGATATTCAGTCGGGATAGTGGACATCTTGAAGTTGTCCTTTGTTATAAGAACTCCGTCGCAGGAGGGGAGAACCTGGGTCATACCGAGCTTCTGATTATCGTAAGCCTTTTTCCAGGCGTTATAAAGCTCCTCGTCGGGAATTTTCTTTAATTCAGCCATTGAGGAAACGCCGGCGTTTTGCATAACCTCTTCCCAGTAAGGTTTGCCTTTTTCAGGGCTTTTCGGCTTTGCAACAACTCTCTGAATTCCCGCGCCGCTCATCATAACTGCGCCCTTTAAGCCGAGCGCTTTAACGCGGTCTGTGGACATAATAAGGTCAACGCTCATTGCGCCCGCGCTTTCGCCCGCCAGCGTGATATTGTCGGGGTCGCCGCCAAACTCGGCAATATGGCGCTTAATCCATTCAAGCGCGCAAACCTGGTCGTAAAGACCGAAGTTACCGCATCTGCCCTGCTCGTCGGTAAGTTCGGGATGATTCGGGAAGCCGAAGCAGTTAATTCTGTAGTTCATAGCAACCCACATAACGCCCTCTTTAGCAAGGGGAACGCCGTTAAAATGCTCCTCGTCAGAGCTTCCGCCCGTAAACGAGCCGCCGTAAATATAAACGAATACGGGGCATTTATCCGCATTTTTGGGAGCAACTATGTTAAGGAAATGGCAGTCCTCGCTGTATGTAAAGGACCTGTGCTCTCTGAATTCCTTCCAGTAGAACGGGTTAGTTTCCGCGTCAACGGTGTACGCCCTTTCCTGAAAACAGCAAGCGCCGTATTTTGTAGCGTCGTAAACGCCCTCCCAGCTATCAACGGGCTCGGGATATTCCCATCTTGCCGCGTTAGCATATCTTATTCCGCGGAATTCAAGGTAGTCGTCAAATTCAAGCCCCTTGATTTCGCCCATAGAAGTATTTAGAATTTTATTTTCCATAAATATCACCTCATCATCATTATAATATAAAAACTGACAGTTTTCAATTACAAATATGTAATAACTTTTTATTTGATATTGTATTTATAATATGATACAATATAACTACACTTCAGGGAGGTATTACTATGAAAAAGTTATTATCATTGCTTTTAAGTGTTGTTATGCTGTTAAGCGTATCGGCTGTTTCGCTACAGGCGTTTGCCGCGGAGGTTAAGTTTGACCTTCAGCATCAGCAGTACAATTCTCAAAACGCTGAATTCAATTATAATAAGGATTCATTCGTTCACCACCGTTACGGTAAAAAGGAGATTAATGCGTATATTTATTCCTCAAAGTCGCTGAGAAAACGCGGAACGAAGGCTGTAAATCTTTATGATTACACGTCCCTTGCCGTTAAGGGTAACTATATGTTCTTCGTTGACGCTTCCGAGGGTGCAATAAAACGCTGCAAGCTCAACGGCAAAAAGGTTAAAACGATTGTTAAGTTTAACCCCGATAAATTCAGCGCAAAGTTTATAATCGATAAAAACCGTATGTACTATAATCTTATCCAGTACGGCGGAAGCTCGGACGGTATCGTTCAGACAAAGCTTTATACCTGTAACCTCAAGGGCAAAAAGGTTAAGAAGGTAGCTAAAAATGTAAAGTCTGATTTTTATACCTATAAGAACAACCTCTATTTCGTTAAGGGCAAGTCAATTTACCGCTACGACGCTAAAACGGGTAAGTCAAAGACCGTTTACGTTGGTATGCCGATGAACGGCGCAAAGGTTATTTCCATGGAAAACAATACTCTTTACGTTGCGTTCTTTACCGACGAGGATGAATTCCAGCTTGATTTATACGCTATTGACGTCACCGCTCAGAAGTACAGAAGGCTTGAAAGAGTTAAGCTTGACGCTCCTCTCCACAGTATTATCGCGTCAAACGATAAGTTCTATGTAACAACGGGAACGGGAGCGGGCAATTCCTTTGCAAGAGTAGTAAACGGAAAGCTTGATTATAAATCTTATAACGATAAATATGAATATGCTACCGAAAACGCGGGCTTCTTCAAGAATAACATCGTTGTTGAAAGCTCCGATTACACCGCTCCGGGTAACGGTAAGTACGTTTGCGTAGTTAAGAATAAGTGAGGATTAAACAGTGGTTAAGGAAAAATCAATAACAAGGAGCAAGGGCATCGGAGCGCTGCTCTTCGTTATGGCGCTTATCGGTTTTGCGATTGTTATTTACAGAATAGCAGGCTATCAGTTTGAATACGACGCTCAGTTTACTCCCGTGGATTACGGAAGATTTAACGTGCTTACTTATTTTACTATTCAGTCAAACACGGCGGCGTGCTGCTATTTTATGCTGATAGCATTAGCCAATTTCGGCGTTAAAAAGTTTGAAAAAATAGCGTATAATTCAACTCTCGGCGTGTTCATAACGCTGTACGTTCTCGTAGCGGGAATAACATATAATGCGGGCTTTCCGCTGAAAATGACTCAGCCGTGGACCTTTGATACCTTTTACCACGCTTTTATCAGCTTCCTTCAGATTTACTTTCATATAGTAATGCCGATAGCGGTAATCTTTCTTCTGATTTTCCCGCTCGGCTTTGAAAGGGTAAGTAAAAAAGCAGTTATTCATTCGGGAATTTATCCGCTCGTTTACTCGATAGTTTCAATGATAAGAGGGCCGCTCGTTGACCCTGTTTACTATCCGTATCCGTTTTATAACCCCGAATTTATCTGGAACACTTTTATGAAGGATAAGCCCTTCAGCGCTGTCGGCGCATACGGCATTATAGCGGTACTTCTTGTTTTCGGAATATCGCTTTTCATAATAATCTGCGCGATTATAGCGCTCGTTCACAATAAAAGGATAAAAAAATACGAATAAAAATAAGGAGGGGAAGGGGCGCCCATCATAAAGAATGTTAGCTCTAAAATCGCCT
>DFGL01000071.1 GCA_002371215.1 Ruminococcaceae bacterium UBA3751
ATTTTTTATTAATTTACCAAATATTTTTTAAACCTGTTATACGATTCTTAACATATGAAAGTTTTTGTAACAACTCTATTTCAATTGCGACATATTTTTATTTTGCTTAAGCCGTACGAACGGGCTGAGGGATTTTTTCTTACACCGATTATATTGCTTTGTTGATGCGTTTATGGTAAAATGTCTGTAGTTTAGAAAGGGTGTTTTATGCAGTTTTACGATTTATTTAAGGAGCTTATATCTCATATACCCGAACGCTATGGCGCTCTTATTAATTTTTTTGACGCCGTTTTGCCGTTAGCTTTGATGGTATGCGCTTTGCTGACTGCTTTTTTAGGAGTAAAGCTCGTTAAGTGGTGGTGCACCGTTACGTTTTTCTTTTTGGGCTCAGCGCTTGTAATGAAAACTTTTTCGGTTGATTTTAACCTCTATAGCAAACGCTTCCTTATAGCCTCTGCAATTGCGGTTTTTGTCGGAATACTATTTGCTTTATTATCAACCTACCTTTCCCGAATACAGATTGCTGCCTCGGAATTTATGATTGTGTATTCAGCCCTGCCGCCGCTGATGTTCTACCTTGGTAACGCGCCTGCTGCAATAGTGAGCGTAGTAATCGCGCTTGCTGTCGTTTTTCTGACGGTCAGGTATAAATATCTTATCCTCCTTCCCGTTACCTCGTTCAGCGGCTCGTTTATATTCTGGGAGGCGGCGCTGAAATACGTTGATATAGGTAACGAAACGCTCAACGGCATAATTATGGGGCTTGTTGCCTTTGCTTTTCAGTGTTATATCTCAAGCGAACAGCTTAAGGAAACCTATAAGGACGTTAAAATGAAGTATGATATTACCAAAAAGGAGGGGGAGAGAGCAGTGCATTACGTTGAAAGAAAAATCCATAATCCCGACGTACATCTTAAAAATATAAGAATAAAAGGCGCAAAAAACGTGCGTGACCTCGGCGGGCTGCCCGTTGAAGGCGGAAGAATTAAGAAAAATAAGTTTATCCGCTCGGGCAATCTCAGTAAAATTAACGCAAAAGGAGCGGATTTGCTGTATAATCAGCTTCATCTCAGAACCGTTATTGACCTGAGAAACTCAATGGAAAAGGCGGAAAAGCCAAACTATAAAATAGACAACGTAAATTATACGGAACTTTCCGTTTTTGACAGCTCAATTCCCGGGCTTAGCCACGAAACCAAGCAGAATTTAGACGCCGTTCCCGATATGACGGAGCTTTATGCCGCTGTTGTTAACAGTTCCTGCTTAATGAATCTATGCAAGGTTGTCAGAAAGATTATCCGCTTACCCGATGAAGAACTTTCCGTTTTGTACCACTGTACCGAGGGCAAGGACAGAACGGGTATGGTAACCGCGCTTCTTTTAACTATCCTCGGCGCAAACAGAGAGGTTATTCTTGAGGATTATCTCTTTACCAATAAAACAAACCGTAAAAAAGCGGCGATGTACTTTTTTCTTGTAAGCACCGTCAAGCATAATAAGGTAGCAGCGCACAAGGTGTTTAACGTTTTCGTCGCAAGAGAGGAGTATATTAACGAGCTTTTTAAGGTGATTGATAAAATCGGATACGAAAAGCTTATAAAAGAGTATATAAAGGTAACTGACGAGGAGCTTGAAAGCTTCAAAAAGAGAGTTATTGAATAAAAAACAAGCCGGAATCGTTTCCGGCTTGATTTATTATTATTTATTCTTTTTTGCATGCTTTGACTTGTAAAAAAAGCTTGTGTGAAGAACTGCTTCATTAAGGTCCGCCTTGAGCTTTTCGTTTTCCTCCTGAAGCTTTTTGATTTGCTTTGCCTCATCAACCTCCATAGCCTTAATTATAGGCAGGGAAGCTCTTAAGCGTTTTAACTGCTCGTCCTTGTCTGCAATCTCAAACGGAACGATAGGTCCGTTGAATTTTTCCTCTGCAACTATCTTATCATAGGGGATAACACCATCTTCATATTTATGGTCGTAAATTGTATCAAGGTTAAGCTTGTGAAGAAAGTCAATATAGTGGTCAAAGCGTTCCTTGTGTCCTTTATGAACGGCGTTGAAATCAACCTTTTCAGCTATGTCGTAAAGCGTTGTGTTTTCGTTAATCTCATCAAATCCGATTAGCGGAATGTTATGGTAATCGGCAAGCTCAAGAACGCGCCTGTCAAACGGAACGGTTACAGCGGGAGTACCCGCAAGAACGGAGGCAACGTTACCGTGAATACGGGAGCCAATTGAAAAGTCAACGTCATTTTTAAAATATTCAATCCAGGAGGGAATATCAACAAAGCTGAGCGCCTTGTCAATTTCGTACATCTTATTCTTACGGCGCTTTACCTTGTAGTTTTCAAGGAAAATCATTCTTACGTCGTCAATCTGCTGCTGAACGTAGCAGTAATTCGGGAAAAGCTCCATATTCTTTTTAGTGAATTCCATAAACGGCTTGTAATCCTCAAGCTTTTCAAATTCGATTTTGGAATTGAAGGCAATGCGGGAGCTTTCGCTGAGATTAAGCGGCTTGATTTCGGGCAGAGTATCGCCGTAGGTGTACATTGAAGGGCAGCCGATAACGGTAAAATCCTTTTCAGGCTTAAAGCCTAAATCGGTAAGAAATTCTGCCGTAGTTTCTCCTCTAACGCCGATAATCGGGGATTTATCAAGGATTGCGCTGACAAAGTTCTTTGCCTCATCGCAATGCGGATAAATATCTGAAAATCTTTCAGGACCGATTTTTCTCTGTATGCCTACTCCTACAACGCCAATCGGAATTTTAAGCATTTTAACGAAATTTGCAATCTTCGTCATTTCCTCGTGACCGCGAACCTTAAAAGCGTTAGCCAGCGGAATAACAAAGTAGTCGTAGGTATCGTTAACGTAGTCAGCATAATATCTGTCCATCTTCTCACGAGCGATATTAACGTAGTCAATCGTGGTATCGTCGTCAACGAGAAGGGTTTTAGCTATGCTGTGGGTAAATATCATATTGCCGATATTACCGCCCGTGTGGTTTTCAATTATAAATTTAGCGGGGTCCATAGGGCGCAAAGGGTCAATCGCGCCGCGCATTAAAATCTTCATTTGCCTCTCTCCTTGAATACATTCTCAAATTATTTTAACACATAAATCGTTTTATTGCAATAATTAAGTAATTAATAATAAAATATATTGCGCTGATAAGCGAAAGGGGAGAAAGCGCGGTTTTAACAGTTAAAAACCCAAAGAAGAATTGTACGAGCGGCGACACCGTAATTATAAACAGCAGCAAAAAGATGAAGAACAGCGAAAGACAAGGGTTTTTTCTTTTCAGTGTTATTAAAAACAGAAATATTATACCGAGAATTAATATAACCGTTTTTCTCTCTTTTACCAGAAGAGTTAAGAAAAAATCGTTTTTGCTCTGAAGGCGAATTGCGCCCTCTGTGTATCCCGTTTTATTTTCCCGAGGCTCAAGCAAAAGCGCAATTTCTTCGCCCTTTAAAACCTCGCTTACGGGTATCAGCGCATAGCCTTTGCCTGCGTCCTCATCAGTTCTGTAGATTATCTTATTTTTTGTGAAAGCAGTAATTTTCAGGTTGCTTTTAAAGATTATCAGGTATGTTCCTTTTTCGGGGCGCTTTTCAAACCTGTGCCTGAGCGTTAACGGGCTGTTTGTTTTAAAGGCGTTAAGGTGAATAATTCTGCCGTCGTCGTTTTGCCACATATTAGCCGTATCGTATGCCGGTTCGCTTTTAAATCTGTAGTCTCCGCCGTAAGCAATTTCAATAACAACCAGAGTAATAATTATTGCCGACAGAGTTATTTTTATCGCTTTATTTATTCGTTTTAAGTTTATATTTATCCCTCCCGATATTTAATTAATATTCAACAAGGTTGAAAAAATTATTGATATTTGATATAATATACAGGATATACTTAAGGAGGGATAATCTATGAAAAGATTAATCAGTCTTGTTTTATCAATAATTACTCTTATGAGCGTTATGTCTTTCGGCTTCAACGCTTATGCCGACACCTCAAAATATTATGAGCAAAGAGAGCAGTACAATACCCAGAAGGCATACTCGGGATTTTACGGCAGCAAGCTCTATTTCTTTGAGAATAATGAGGAAAAGCTTTACGTTAAGAAAGGACTTAACGGTAAGCAGCGCCTTGTAAAATCGGGAATCTGCAGCAACGGTATCTCAACTATTTATAAAAGCTATATATACTATATAGGCGAGGACGCAGTTCTCTATCGCTGCTCGTTAAGCGGTAAAAAGCATAAGGCTCTTGTTAAAAATATTTATATAACCGATTTTATTATCGCTAACGGCAGAATTGTCTACAGAGCTGAGGACCCGTTCGGAGATCTCGGAGTTGAAGGTCTTTATACCTGTAATCTCAAAGGCGGCGATAATAAGTTAATTACAAAAAATAGCGCCAGCGAGTATTATTCATACAAAACCTGCCTTTACTTTGTTGATATTAACAGCAATACCCTTAAAAGATACAGCCTTAAAAAATTCAAATTAACGGACGTTTCCCTTAAAAAGAGCATTAACGGTATGAAGCTGCTCGGTATGGAGGGAAGAACGGTGTTCTTCCTTAAGCAGTATAAAACAGTTGATAAGTTCTTCAAGGCTGACGTTAAAACGGGCGTGTTTAAAAAAATAGGAACTTCAAAGGACGCAGCCCTGCTTCAGCAGGACGTGGCTTATATTGTAAGCCGTGATAACGTTTACTGTACAAAAACAACCAAGAAAAAGGTAAAGTACTGCTACCTCAATAAAAAGGCTAAAAAGTTTGATTTAATCAAATCCGTTCCTATAGGTACAACGAGCGGCGGCGTTTATATGCAGTTCTATAAGGACAAGCTTGTTGATATAGTATATGAGGACGGATACCCGACCTTTGAATTTATCGGAATCATTAAGCTCTAAATGTTAAATTTATATTAAAATATCCCCGTTTCCTTTGACTGTAAGAGGAAGCGGGGATATTATTAATTTGGAGATGATACTATGCCGGCATTTGCAACACATTATTTATTCTTAGAAGAAATCAGGGAAGAGCTTGAAAAGGAAACGGGCTTTTCGCTTGATTATAAAACCGCAGGAGTAGGTACTCAGGGACCGGATATATTTATTTTTCACCGCCTCTGGCCGCCCGTAACTATTTATAAATCGCTTTTCGGCACCGCTTCAAAAATCCATCGCGGCAAGCCCGCAGAGCTGTTTGAGGCGTTTGCCGATTACCTGAAAACAAGTGAAAACAGGGATATAGCGCTGTCGTATATTTACGGCTTTATTCTTCACTATGCACTTGACAGGAATTGCCACCCCTTCGTTTATGCCTATCAGGATATGATAACGAGCGAAAATAAGCATATCCATTCGCTCGCTGCACACAATCAGGTTGAGCACGCCGTTGATACCTACCTTCTCTATAACAGAAAGGGAATATATCCGCCGTCGCTCTTTAACCCCGAGGAAACCTTTACAACCGACAAAACGGCGCTTAGTGAAATTGCAGAGCTTATGCACTACGTTGTTGAAAGGTGTTACGGCAAGGACGTTGAAAGAAAAGAAATAATAAAGGCGGTTACCGATACCGCCTCGCTTCAGGCAACGCTTTCGGATAAAAAAGGAAACGCAACAAGAATTGCTCATATCATCGAACGCCCTCTCGGTCCGTTAACGGGGTATTTTAAGCTCTCTGCCTCAATCAAGCCCAAGGACCTTGATTTAGCTCAGAAATATGCAAACGAGCGCCATAAGGAATGGACCTCGCCGTATAGTCATATTATGTCTACGGAAAGCTTTGAAGATTTGTTCGAAAAGTCAAAGCACGACGCACTTGAACTGATTAAGGGCTTTAACGAAATCTGTGAAGGTAAAAAAACAGGCTATGAGGTAACGGGGAATATCTCCTTCCTGACCGGACTTGAAGTAACCGAATAATAAAAAATAACCTCTCTTGGGGCGCCCGTCATAAAGAAGGTCAGGTTTTTGCTTTGTCCTTTTGCCACTAAATAAACTAAAAATCGCCTGAA
>DFGL01000006.1:0-18902 GCA_002371215.1 Ruminococcaceae bacterium UBA3751
TCGGATTCGTTTCGCTCTGCTTAAACGGGAGGAATTTATGAAAAAAATCTATACAGTTGCAACCTCGCACCTTGATACAATTTGGTCCTGGGATTTTGAAACAACCGTATCAAAATATATTTATAATACTCTTGTTGAGAACTTTGCGCTTCTTAAAAAGTACCCGAGCTACGTGTTTTCCTTTGAGGGCTCGTACCGCTATGAGCTTATGGAGGAATATTACCCCGAGCTTTTTGAGGATTTAAAACGCTATATTGCCGACGGACGCTGGAACGTTACGGGCTCTGCATTTGAAAACGGAGACGTTAACTGTCCGTCGCCTGAGGCGCTTTTCAGAAATATTCTTATAGGAAATACATATTTTGACGAAAAATTCGGTAAGCGCTCCTGCGATATTTTCCTTCCCGACTGCTTTGGCTTCGGCTGGGCGCTTCCGAGTATAGCTCACCACGCGCACCTTCTCGGCTTTACAACCCAGAAGCTGCCCTGGGGCTGTGCTTACGGTACGCCGTTTGACCTCGGAAAATGGTACGGAGTTGACGGAGAAAGCATTTACGCTTCCCTCAATCCGTTTTCCTATAACTATACCTTTACTCAGCTTCGGGACTGGGATTTCATTAAAGATAAGCTTAAAGAAAATGAAAAATACGGCCTTGACTGGACCTATGTTTTTCACGGAACGGGCGATAGAGGAGGCTCTCCTACAGAGGAAACCGTTAAATATGTAGATGAAGAAATAAAGAAAAACGGCGAAAGCGATATTGAAATTATTGCAGCACCTGCAGACAAGGTATTCAGAGATATGGAAACCGAGCTTCCCGATGAGGTTAAGGAAAAGCTGCCGAAGTGGGAAACCGAGCTTGTAATGCAAAACCATGGCGTAGGAGGCTATACCTCAAGGGCTATCGGTAAACGCTGGAACGCAAAATGCCAGGATTTAGGCGATATGGCTGAAAGAAGCGGCGTTCTTGCCGAATATTTCAATACCGCAAAATATAACGGCGAGGTTATGGAAAAGGCGTGGAAGCGCCCCATAGCTCATCAGTTTCACGACGATACCCCGGGTACCTCCGTTCAGAGAGCGTACAGGCGCTCCTGGAACGATTATGCGCTGAGTATTAACCAGTTCAACAACGAGATTGAAAACTCTCTCTGCTCATTTTCTCAGCTTATGAATTCAGGCTTCTGCGCGGGTATTCCCGTTATGGTAAGTAACAGCCTTGAATTCACGAGAAAAGGCATCGTTAAAGCAGAGCTTAAGGATATTGATACAAAGTACGTCCGTGTTTTCTCTGACGGCAAAAAAGAGGTGCCAAGCCAGCTCATCGCGGATAAAAACGGGGTTAAAACCGTTTTGTTCCTCGCTGAGGTTCCTTCGCTCGGTACGGCAGTTTACGATGTAAGACCGAGCAGTGAGCCCTGCAAAGCCAAATCCTCGCTTAAAATCGGCGATACGGTGATGGAAAACGGTAATCTTATTGTTACCCTTAACCGTCAGGGTAATATCTCATCAATTATAAATAAAGCGGACGGCGACAGAGAAATGCTTGAAAAGCCGATAGTTCTCGGTCTGTTTAACTATACGGGCTCTAAGGACTGGCCCGCGTGGGAAATGAACTTCGAGGAGGCTAATAAAGAGCCCGACCGCACTCCGCAGCTTGTATCCCTTAAAATTCAGGAGAGCGGACCCGCCCGCGTTGCCTTTGAGGTTATTCAGAATGACAAAAAGAGCGAGTTCAAGAGTTATATCTGCTTAACAGAGGGCGGAAAAGCCGTTGAGGTATACAGCGAGCTTGAATGGCAGTCAATGCGTACCCTCGCTAAACACCGTTTTGCATTTACGGCAGAAAATGAGAAGGCTACCTTTGACCTCGGACTCGGCGCGATTGAGCGCGGAAATATGAACGAAAAGCTCTTTGAGGTGCCTGCTCAGCGCTGGGCTGATATTACGGATAAAAGCGGAGAATTCGGCGTTTCCGTAATCAGCGAATGTAAGTACGGCTGGGATAAGTACAGCGATAATACTCTGCGCCTTACCGCGCTTCATACTCCTAAAAAGAATTACCGTATTGACTCAATGCAGTCAATGATGGATTTAGGACTCAATATCTATTCTTATGCAGTATTTCCCCATAAAAACGGAGTCGGAACTGAAACTCAGCAAATTGCAAGAGAGTTTACAACGCCTCTTACTGCAGTAAGAATTAAAAAGCATAACGGAGCTCTCGGCAGCAGTTATTCCTTCGGCTGCGTGAGTGATAACGGCGTAATTATCCGCTGCCTTAAAAAGAAGTACCACAGCGATAAGGCTGAATACGTCGTTCGCTTTAACGAGGGTGCAAAGAAAGAGGTTAAGGGCTTTGAATTCACTCTCGGTGAGGGTATTGATACCGCCTACGAAGCGTGGGCGAGCGAAGAATACAGAAACGACGCTACGGTAAAAGACGGAAAGCTCATATGCGACTTTAAGCCCTACGAGGTCAAAACCTTCGTGTTTACGCTTAAAGAAAGCTCAGTTAAGGGCGAGACGGCTGAAAATACGCCGCTTGAGCTTAAATATAACGACGATATAGATTATATTCCCAAAACGCTCCGCAGGGATGAAATTACCGCCTGCGGTATCACCTTTAAGCTCGGAGACGGAGCGCTGACTGCGTCGAAAAAAACAGAACTTAAAGCGAAAGAGGGCAAAAAGCTCGCTCTGCTTTGTACAAACTTTGCAGACAATGAGTTCGTCAATAATGCCCGTGAAGCGTACGCACGCTGGGATTTATACGATTTCGGTGAAACTGCATACATTAAAGACGGTAAGCTCGGCTATGAATTTACCCATACTATCGGTACAGACGGCGTAGTTCAGTTTGCTAAAAATCTGTATTTCTGGGTTGTTACCGTTGACAGTCTTGACGAGCTTCCCGAAAGCGAGAACATCGTTATTCTTGCTGCTACGGAAATTGAAGCTCCGAACGCTGAGCTTGTAACTCCGCTTATTGACAGAATTGAAAATAACCGTCCGTTTACATTTAAGAAGAATTTCAGGGAGAAGCTCTGGTATCTTCAGGGTAAACTCCTCTGGAACATAAACGATAAGGACGATTATTTCCGCCATAACAATAACGGCAAAAACGGAAAACGAATAGAGCAATCGGGCAACCGATTCCAAACCAAACATTTTGATTAGTAAAAACTATGAAACTGAAGCTTGAAGAAAACTGGACAACCTCAAATAACAATCAGCCGCTGTTCGACAGCGAGGTTGAGCGCTATATCTCCGTTGTGCCCTCCGAGCGCCAGATAAAGCACGCAGAACACCCGTTTTACTGCTTTGTCCATTTCGGTATGAATACGGCAACGGGCAGAGAATGGGGTAACGGGGCGGAGACGCTCCGCGATTTTAACATAGAAAAAATTAAGCCTGCCCAATGGGTTAAGGCTGTTAAAAGCGCGGGCGCCGAGGGGCTGATACTTACCTGTAAGCACCACGACGGCTTCTGCCTCTGGAATACGGGAACGACGGATTTTAACGTTATGAAAACCCTTCTCTTAACTGACATAGTAGATGAGGTCAGCAAGGAGTGTAAGGCGCAGGGAATTAAGTTCGGCGTTTACCTCTCCCCGTGGGATATGCACGAAAGAACCTATGCAACCCCCGCTTATAACGATTTTTTCTGCCGTCAGTTAACTGAGCTTTTAACTAATTACGGAGAAATATTCGAAGTCTGGTTCGACGGTGCAAAGGGCGCTGAGGCAAAGGAATTTGAATACGATTGGGAGAGATATTACCGTATAGTAAGAACCTGCCAGCCCGATGCTAATATTGCAATCTGCGGTCCCGATATAAGATGGGTAGGAAACGAGGCGGGAAAATCGCGAAAGAGCGAATACAGCGTTGTTCCCGAATATCTTACCAAGGCTGAAACTATTCAGAAACATTCTCAGCAGACTGCCGACGGCGCGGCGCTTCTTCAGAAAATTTCCTCCTCAGACGAGGATTTAGGCTCAAGGACAGCGCTCTGTGCAAACGCAAACCTCGTTTGGTATCCCGCAGAGGTTGACGTTTCAATAAGAAAGGGCTGGTTCTTCCCCGGCGGAAATAAGGTTAAAAGCGTAAAAAAGCTGTTTAAGATTTATCTTGATTCAGTAGGCAACAACTCCTTCCTGCTGCTCAATGTTCCGCCAACGCCCAAAGGCGTTATTCACAGAAAGGACAGAGCCCGCCTTAAAAAGCTCGGTAAAAGAATTCAGAGCATAACCGAACAGCCGATTTTAAAGCAGAAATTCGGAGAGTTGAAGGATACAGACGGCTATATTGAATTTAAATTTGATTCCCCGAAAAAGCTTAAATACTGTATTTTGAGGGAAAATATTACCTTTTCTCAGCGTATTGAGGCGTTTGATTTGTATATTTTAAAGCCCAACGGAAAGTATAAAAAGGCTTATTCCGGAACGGTTGTGGGAATGAGAAAAATTATTCCCCTTAAGGGCTTGGGTATAGGCGCGCTGCTGATAATAAGGCAGTCGCGTTCAACCCCTGTTATTGAGGAAATCGGTTTTTATACGTAGTATTGACTTTTAGATACTTTGAGTGTAGTATTGAAAAGATAGAATATTTAAAAAAGGACTATTTCTATGGAAACGCAGAAAAAACAAAACGGCCTGAATATTATTATTGTCGGCTGCGGCAGGGTAGGCATAACGCTTGTTGAACAGCTTACGGCAGAGGGCCACGATATTACCGTAATTGATAAGGACCCTGAAAGAATCAGTATGCTTACCGATTTGTACGATATTATGGGTGTAGTCGGCAACGGCGCTTCCTTCGGCGTACAGATTGAAGCGGGTATAAAAAACGCTAATCTTATTATTGCCGTAACCGAAAGCGACGAGCTTAATCTGCTTTGTTGTACCGTTGCAAGAAGAGTCGGCGACTGCGCGGCTATTGCCCGCGTGCGTGACCCCGATTATAATATTGAAATCGGCTATCTTCGCGAAAAGCTCGGGCTGGCTATGATTATCAACCCGGAGCTTGAAGCTTCAAGGGAAATGGCAAAAATCCTCTGTATGCCCACTGCGCTTGAAATTGAATCCTTTGCTCACGGCCAGGCTGAGCTTATCAAGTTCAAGATTAAAAAGGGTAGCGTGCTTGACGGAATGTCGGTATCAACACTCGGCGCCAACAATGAAAATATTCTTGTCTGTGCTGTTGAGCGCGGCGAACACGTGTTTATTCCGAAAGGCGACGATGTACTTATGGCGGGCGATATAGTTGCGTTCGTTGCACCGCGTAAGGCTGCAAGAGCATTTTTTAAGAAAATCGGCTCAAAGTCGCATCAGGTTAAGGATACGCTTATAGTAGGCGGCGGAAGCACCGCATATTACCTTGCAAAACAGCTTATCCATCTCGGCACTAAGGTAACTATTATTGAAAAGAATAAGGAACGCTGCGAGCGCCTTGCAGACCTTCTGCCAAACGCCATAATCATCAACGGCGACGGAACCGACGAAGAATTACTTCGCGAAGAGGGTGTTGAAAGCGTTGAATCCTTCGTTCCTCTTACGGATAAGGATGAGGAAAATATTTTCCTTAATCTTTACGTAAACAGGGTAAGCAAGGCAAATATAAAGATTATTACAAGAATTAAGGCAATAACCTTTAAGGATATTATTGACAACCTTGACCTCGGTTCGCTTGTATATCCGAGATATATTACAACCAGAGCCATTATTGCTTTTGTAAGGGCAAAAAAGGCTTCGCGTTCAAGCGGAATTGAAACGCTTTCGTATATTTTCAACCACAGGGTTGAGGCGATTGAATTCAGAGTTCAGGAAAATGTTCCCAATCTGACCGACGTTATGCTTATGGACCTTAATCTTAAAAGCAGCGTACTTATCACTTTCATCAACCGCCACGGCAAAATCATTATTCCGTCCGGACAGGATTGTATTAAGCCCGGCGATACGGTAATGATTGCAACCACTCAAAAAGGATTTTCCGAGCTTACGGATATTTTGGATAAATAGTATGAATCTATCAATTATCAGAAGAATTTTAGGATATGTTTTAATTCTTGAAGCCGCGCTCCTTCTTCTGCCTACCCTTGTGGGTATCGTTTACGGCGAAAATGAGTTCATGGCTTATTTGATTGTGTCCGTAATATGCTTATTGTGCGGCGGCGCGTTGGGAATTAAAAAGCCCAAAAACACTGTGTTTTACTTAAAAGAGGGCTGCGTTGCTACCGCGCTTTCGTGGATTGTACTTTCGGTTTTCGGATGTTTTCCGTTTATGATTACCGGCGAAATACCGAAGTTTATTGACGCGCTGTTTGAAACCGTGTCCGGATTCACAACAACGGGTGCAAGCGTTGTTTCCAACGTTGAAGGCCTTGCCGTCTGTACGCTGTTCTGGCGTTCGTTTACCCATTGGATTGGCGGTATGGGCGTGCTCGTGTTCATTATGGCGGTAGTTCCGCTTTCGGGCTCAAACATCAACCTTCTGCGTGCGGAAAGCCCCGGTCCGAGCGTTAGTAAGCTCGTACCCAAAATGCGTGAAACCGCGCGTTATCTTTACGTAATCTATATCGTTTTTACCCTTCTTGAGGCTCTGCTCCTCAAATTCGGCGGTATGAGCGTTGTTGATGCGTTAATGACTTCTTTTTCAACCGCGGGTACGGGCGGCTTCGGCATTAAGAACGATTCTGTCGGCGGTTATTCCTATTATATAAAATGGGTTGTAACCGTGTTTATGACGATGTTCGGCGTTAACTTTAACGCATATTTCTTAATCATTCGCCGTCAGTTCAAAAAAGCGTTCACAATGGAGGAATTGCGCTGGTATTTCGGTATTATTCTTATTGCAATCGGTGCGGTTTTCTTTGAACTTAAGGTTATGTCGCACGGCAACACACCCGATGCGCTGACGGATTCCGCCTTTCAGGTTGCTTCAATTATCACTACGACGGGATTTTCAACCGTTGATTTTGACACGTGGCACCAGCTTTCAAAAAGCTTGCTTCTCGGGCTTATGTTTATCGGTGCCTGCGCCGGCAGCACGGGCGGAGGAGTCAAAGTTCAGCGTATCGTTATTGTTATCAAAAACGCCTTCAGGGAGCTGCATTACTATATACACCCCAAAAGCATTAAAAAAATTAAAATGGACGGCAAGCCGCTTGATGAAAGCGTTATAAAAACTATCAACACCTATACGCTTACCGCTATAGGTATTATCGTGGTTTCGTTCTTTATCCTGTCCGCACAGGGCAATAATATGGAAACGAACTTTTCTGCGGTAATGGCGAATATCAACAACATCGGTCCCGGTTTTGACAAATGCGGCGCCGCGCAGAACTACGCGTTTTTCCACCCGCTTTCAAAGCTTGTGCTTATCTTTGATATGCTTGTGGGACGGCTTGAGCTCTATCCGATGTTAATTCTCTTTAACCCCAAAATCTGGCAGGAAACGCTCACACAGGGCAATCACAAACTCAAAAAAAGACTTCATAAATAAAAAGGAGGACAGTGCATTATGGGCTACGTTAGCAGGATACTGACGCCGTTCAGGATAATAATTCTTGGATTTGCCGGAATTATTCTTTTGGGCGCGCTTATTCTTATGCTGCCCGTATCCTCCGCCAACGGGGCTTCAACGCCGTTCGGCGACGCGCTGTTCACCGCAACCTCCGCAGTATGCGTAACGGGGCTTGTTGTGCGCGATACAGCAAGCCACTGGTCGCTTTTCGGCAGGGCGGTAATTCTTATTCTTATTCAGACAGGCGGCCTTGGCATAGTAACCGTAGCCGCTTCGTTTTCGCTTCTTTCGGGAAGAAAGATTTCGCTTGTTCAGCGCAGTACAATGCAAAAGGCAATATCCGCCCAGAAGGTCGGCGGAATAGTTGATTTAACAAAGTTTATTATAATTTCAACCTTTGTAATTGAGCTTGCGGGCGCGCTTCTTCTTATGCCGTTTTTTATTAAGAGTTACGGCACAAAGGGAATAGGTATGGCTGTGTTCCACTCGGTTTCCGCATTCTGTAACGCAGGCTTTGACGTTATGGGCTCAAGCACCGGCGAATTCTCATCATTAACCTCGTTTACCGGCAACGTTGGCGTAAACGTAATTATAATGCTTTTAATCTTCGTCGGCGGTATCGGCTTCCTTACGTGGGACGACGTTATCACCAACAAATTGAAATTCAAGCACTACAGGCTTCAGTCAAAGGTTATTCTTGTTACAAGCCTTTTGCTTATCGTTTTCCCCGCGCTGATATTCTTTTTTTACGATTTGAAAGGGCTTCCGCTGAATGAACGCATACTTTCCTCGCTTTTCCAGTCCGTTACAACGCGAACGGCAGGGTTTAATACGGTTAATTTAAACACTATGACAGCGGCGGGGCAGTCAATAATGATTGTGCTTATGCTTATCGGCGGCTCACCCGGCTCAACTGCAGGCGGTATGAAAACAACAACGATTGCGGTTTTGATTGCAAACGCTCATTCGTGCTTCCGTCAGCAGGAGGACGCGCATTGCTTTAAAAGGCGTATTGATAACGACGCGGTAAGAACGGCGTCAACGCTGCTTCTTATGTATACCGTGCTGTGCTTCGGCAGCGCGTCCGTTATCAGCATTTCGGATGGGATTCCGTTTTATCAGTGCCTTTTTGAAACCGCCTCCGCAATAGGTACCGTAGGGCTTACGCTCGGTATTACTACTCAGCTCGGCGGGCTTGCGCACGGCATACTGATTGTGTTAATGTTTATCGGCAGGGTAGGCGGTCTTACGCTCATCTACGCCGCTTTGAAAAAAGAAAGAAATACAAATTCAAAATTGCCGCTTGAAAAAATAACGGTAGGATAGGAGTAAAAATGAAATCAATACTTGTAGTAGGGCTCGGACGTTTCGGTACGCATCTTGCGGAACAGCTCAATCGCCGCGGGCACCAGGTAATGGGAATTGATAAAAATGAGGACAGAGTTAACGAAACCATGCGTTATCTTACCGACGCGCAGATAGGCGACAGCACTAACGAGGATTTGCTCGCCTCGCTTGAGGTAAGCAGCTTTGACGTTTGCTTTGTTACTATCGGTAAGAACTTTCAGAGCTCGCTTGAAACCACAAGTATGCTTAAAGAGCTCGGCGCGCCGTTTGTTGTTTCAAGGGCTTCGTGCGACGCGCAGGAAAAATTCCTTCTCCGAAACGGAGCGGACGAGGTTCTGTATCCCGAAAAGCAGCTTGCTAAGTGGTCGGCAATCAAGTACGGCAGTAAAAATCTTCTTGATTATATCGTGGTTGATGAGGATACCGCTATTTTTGAAGTGGCTGTTCCCATGCTCTGGATAGGGCACAGCGTAGGCAAAATTGACGTAAGAAAAAAGCATAGTATCAATATTATCGCCATTAAGCAAAACGGTAAGCTCAGCGGCCCTGTTATGCCCGATACCGTGCTTTCAAAGGATATGACGCTTTTGGTAATGGGCGATTACAAATCCGTCAGCAAATGCTTCCATCTTTAAAGAGCTTATGCTTAACAGCGGAAAATATAATCCGTTATTTGTATAATAACTGCATATAATGTAACCTCAGGGATAGTTTAATTGTCAAAAAAGCGGGCAATTTTTGTCCGCTTCATTTTAATTTGAAAGAATATACGACTTAGCTTTCAGAATAAGGAGAAACAAAATGGAATTAATTCAGAGCTTTTCGGTAGACCACACTAAGATTATCCCGGGCATTTTCACCAGCAGGATTGATTACCTCGGCGATTACACGGTTACTACCTATGATATAAGGCTAAAAAAACCAAACAGAGAGCCCGTGATTGACGTTGCGGCAATGCATTCGCTTGAGCATATTATCGCAACCTATCTCCGCAATGACCCCGTCTGGAAGGATGAGGTCGTTTACTGGGGACCTATGGGCTGCCTTACGGGGTTTTATCTCATTCTTAAGGGCAACCGCGCGCCAAAGGAGCTTTATGAGCTTTTGCTCAGCGCTTTTGAGTCCGTTGAGGAGGCTGAGGAAGTACCCGGTGCGGCACCCGTAAACTGCGGCAATTACCTTATGCATAACCTCGGTATGGCTAAATGGTACGCAAGGGAATTCGCCGATTATCTTAAGAAAAATGAAAATAACCGCGCAATTTTTGAATACCCCAAAACCGAGCGTCTTGTAACTGACGACGGTCAGCATTTCTTTGATTCATAGCGGCAATACGGTATTTAAGTTTTAATAACGTATGTTAAAAATATGAGGTGAACTGCTTGAGTAAATTAAAAGATTATTTTAAGATATATGAATCGGAGAATACAAGGGCTGTTTTTGAGCAAAACGAATATGAGGCAAATCGCCTTTCGCTCATCGTTATTCTTTGGTGCGGCGCTATACTTATTTTTTCCTGGGTGTTGAATCTCGCCGGAGTATTTACCGTTGAAAAGCAAAGAATGAATATTCTTGCGATATCGGGCGTTGCTGAATTTGCCGTGCCCATTGTTCTGTATTTTATATATAACGGAAAAAAGCGCTGGCTGAAATACGTAATGGTTATAACGCTTTTGTTCGTTTGCTCTCAGCTGTTTGCAATCCTGAATCATAACGTAATTCTCATTATGATAATCCCCGTGCTTTTATCAAGCAGATATTTTTCAAAAGGCTTTACTACTATGATATCTATTCTGTCCATAGTACTGTTGGCAGGCGCAAGCGCAATAAGCGTGCTTTACGGAATTGTGGATTTAAACTTCTTTCCCGCTTTAAAAGACGGAACGGTTATAACTGTTAAGGACGGGCTTCGCGCTTCGGTTACAGCTTTGGGAATAAGTGATAAAAAAGCAGTAATCAGTATGTTTGTAAACGGCTTTGTACCAAGAATGCTCGTGCTTTCAATCATTGGCTATATAGCAATTTATATTTCAAAGCACGGCCACGATATGGTAATGGACCAGGATGAAATATCGCGCGTTTCAGCAAATGCCAAAGCAGAGCTTAATACGGCAACGCAGATTCAAAACGGAATGGTACCGAATATTTTTCCCGCCTTTCCCGATAAAAAGGAATTTGATGTTTTTGGCGCTATGTATACCGCTAAAGAGGTCGGCGGCGATTTTTACGACTTTTTCCTTATTGACGAAAAGCATCTTGCAGTGGTTATGGCGGACGTTTCCGGAAAGGGCGTTCCCGCGGCGCTGTTTATGATGGCGTCAAAGATTCTTATAAATGACAGAGCTATTATGGGCGGAACTCCTTCGGAAATACTTGAATTTGTAAACGACCGTATTTGCTCCAGTAATCAGGCTGAGATGTTCGTTACCGTATGGCTCGGTATTCTTGATATAGAAACGGGTAAGGTAATTGCCGCTAATGCAGGCCACGAATACCCGGCTGTTTGCAGAAAAGGCGAAGGCTTTGAGCTTCTGAAAGGAAAGCACGGCTTCGTTGTAGGAGGAATGGAAGGCGTAAAGTATAATGATTACGAATTCACTCTTAATAACGGCGATACGCTGTTTTTGTATACGGACGGAATTCCCGAAGCCACTGACTCCTCCCTTAAACAGTTTGGCGTTGAAAGAATGAAAGACGCCTTAAATAATGCCGCTGATACTTCGGTAGAGAACGTTATCTTAAACGTTAAAAACGAGGTTGACTCCTTCGTCGGCGACGCTGTTCAGTTTGACGATTTAACTATGCTTTGCCTGAGATATAACGGCGCTCAGACTCAAACTGAAAGCGAAGAATAAATAATAACAACAGCTCCCCACAGGGGAGCTGTTGCATTTATGCGACTGAGGGGTTGTTACAATCCCTCCGAGCACTCGTAAACTCGCGCCCACCTCCCTTTACACAAGGGAGGCTTTTCGGACGAGCGCTGCTCGTCCCTACGAACCCATTAAACATCCACGTAACCGTAGGGACGACCATTGGTCGTCCGTTATTTTGTCGCTAAATAGTATATCAACCCGTAAACCACGCTTGCGGCGGTGGAGTAAACTATAACGGGACCTGCGATAGAGAACATCTGCGCGGCGGTGCCGAGGATGTACCCCTCGTGCTGAAATTCAAGCGCGGGCGCAACTACGGAATTTGCAAAGCCGCTTATCGGTACTATCGTTCCCGCTCCCGCGTGGCGGGCGATTTTGTCGTAAACGCCAAGCCCTGTAAGGATTGCCGTTATAATTATAACAACCGACGGCGTTGCAAGGCGTACCTCGTTTTCCCTGAGCCCTGCCTTTTCAAAAACGAAGTTCAGTATCTGGGCGAAGGTGCAAAGCCCTCCGCCTATAACGAACGCCTTTATGCAGTTCAGAATTATAGGCGAGTTCGGGCTCGCCTTATCCGTCATTTTTGAATAATCTGATTTTGAAATGCTCATTTTTCCTCCTATTTATCCTTCGGCTTTGTAATCAGCGCTACAATAAGCCCCGCAAGTATTGTAACGGTAACGCCTCCCGCCATTGCGGTAAGCGGTCCCGTAATAACGCCGATAAAGCCGTCCTCATTAACCGATTTTCTTACTCCTTCCGCCAGTGCGTTGCCGAAGCCGGGTAGGGGAAGCGTTGCCCCCGCGCCCGCAAAATCAACGAGCTTCGGATAAAGCCCGAGCGCCCCAAGAAGAACGCCTGCGCAAACAAAGCTTACGAGTATTCTTGCGGGAGTCATCTTCGTTATATCAATCAAAAGCTGACCGATAACGCATATTAGTCCGCCGACTATAAACGCCTTAACACACATTAAAAGCATAATTATCACCTTAATTATTTTTATCGGATGTATAAAAAATATACTTGTATATTAAAAATTTATAAATTTTGTGCATTATTTACTATAAAATGACAAAATATGCTTGAAATAAGCGTTACTATATGATAAAATAACTAAAATTTATTAAGGAGGTAGTAACAATGGCAGCAATGACATATGAAGCAATTGTTGAAGCCGCAAGAGATAAGTTTTGCGATATTGATGTTTCTGATGTTCAGGGTGTAAGAGCTTTTCAGATTAATATTGAAGGCAAAACAGTTAATGGCATCTTTTATATAGAAATTAAAGATGGCAAGGTAAACGTTGAGCCTTATGAGTATTATGACAGAAACGCTATCATCACAATCAATCCGACAAACTTTATGAAGCTTATCGGCGGCAAGCTTGATCCTGTTAACGCTTTTTCAACAGGCAAGCTTACAGTTGACGGCGACGTTAACGCAGCGCTTGAAATGATTAAGTACATCAAGGCATAAGTTAAAGCGTGACCCAAAAAGCGGACAGTATTTACTGCCCGCTTGATTTTTCGTTTTTTTTGGATTATTATGTAGTAAAGGAAGTGATATAATGAAAAAAAGTATAAGCTTAATTATTTCATTGATTATGCTCTTTTCGGTAACGGTACCGTTTTTTGCAACCGCTGAGGAAAAGGAGGCTGAATCCTGTAGCGGAAGCTATTACAATATTGATTGGAGCTATAACAGCGAAACAAAAACTCTCCGCTTTTCCGATAACGGCAAAACACCGCCGAAAAGCGCGCCTTATATTCCGGAATACTACGATAGCTGGTATAATCCGTGGATGCCCTCGTATCCGTGGTATCAGTCGCAATACGGCTATCTTTATAACGCAGCACTTTCTGTAGAATTTGATGATTCAATTACTGAAATTATTCCTGCTATTTGTTTTAATTTTCAGGCGCTGACCTCTGTAAAGATTCCGAAAACTGTAAAATCTATAGGTAAATGGGCATTTTACGGCTCAACAAATCTTGCCGACGTAACGCTGCCGCAGGGACTTGAATATATTGAAAGCTCAGCGTTTAACCAAACCGCCTTTTGGAATGCTCATGCCGTTTTGGAAAACGATGCGTATTATTTTGATAATATACTTATGAGAGCGAATTATAACGCGGAAATAATTACAGTGCGCGACGGTACAACGCTTATAGCGGACGGTGCGTTTAGCGATAGGCATATACAGATTAACCTTCCCAAAAGCGTAACTCAAATCTGCGACGGCGCGTTCCCCGCTTCGGGAAATCTGCAGAACATCACGGTCGATAAAGCAAATCCCGTTTTTTCTGATGTAAACGGCGTTTTGTTCAGCAAAGGCGGTACGGAGCTTTATCTATATCCCTTTGCCAGAAAAGATGAGATTTATTATATCCCCTCAACTGTTAAAACAGTAAAAACAGGTTTCTATAAAAGCTATTCTCTCAAAAAGGTCGTTTATCCAAAGAGCGTTACCTCAATTGAAACGCTGCTTGATTATAACAAAACAGGCTATTATATGGGAACTAAGGATAACCTTTTAAAGACGCTGAAAAGTACAGCTTATCTTCCGAGCAATATGAAATACTGCAAAACGAAGCAGTCAGCAAGCGTATTTACTTATGATAAAAAGAATCATAAGCCCAGAGTTAAGGTTTATGCTCCCGGCGGCGAAAAGCTAAAAAAGGGAACGGATTATAAAATCTCCTTCCCCAAAAAGAGCAAAAAGATTAATAACTATACCGTTAAAATCGTTCTCAAGGGTAAGTACGGCGGCTCTTATAAGCTTACCTATGCGGTTGCGCCTAAGGGAACAAGCATTAAATCCATAAGCCGCGATTCAACAAGCGCAAAGGTAAAATGGAAAAAACAGCCTAAGTATACAACCGGTTTTCAGGTTCAGTATTCGCAGAGCGAAACCTTCCTGGGTAAATGCAAAAGCGTAGTTGTTAAGGGAAAGAATAAAACCAAGGCAACAATTAAAGGGCTACAGGAAAACAACTATTACTATGTCCGCGTCAGAGCCTATAAAAAGGTTAAGGGCAAAAAGGTATTTTCAGACTGGTCAAAACCAAAACGCTTTAAAACGATAGTTAAATTATAAAATAAAAACGCCTGATAAGGGGCGTTTTTATTCGTTGATTATTGAATATATTCTGTTTAAATCCTGCTGGAAGCGGCGCTGAGATATTGTCATAACAATAATATCGCCCTCTTTAAGCACGGTATCGCCCTTTGGGGTGATTGGGGTATCGTTTCTGTCAATTGAAACTATAAGGCAGTGCTTACCCCATTCAATATCCTTAATCTGCTTTCCGTTTATCGGAGAGCCAACGGGAACGGTAAAGGTCTGAAGCACTTTTTCCGCGTCCTTATGGTTAATAATCGGCGTGTCCGTTTTTTCAACAGTCTTTTCAAAAAGTATTGCGTAAAACGGCGCCGTTCCTATAACGTTCGCAATAGCGTAGGAAATAAGGCTTACCGTCGCGAGCGGAAGGAGGGTGTTCATATCTCCCGTAAGTTCAAAAACAAGGATAATACCCGTCAGCGGAGCGCGTACTATTGAGGCAAAAAGCCCTGCCATCCCGGCAATTACGAAGTCCTGACGGAATTCGGGTGCGAGCCCGAATAAATCAATTGAAACGTCTCCGCAGATTGCCCCGAGGTACGCTCCGAGAATACAAAGCGGATAAAGCGTTCCGCCGGGAGCTCCGCTTGAAAAGCTGAACGCGCCGAATAAAAACTTAGCAATAAAAAGAAAAACAAGGATTTTAAGCGACGGATTTTCCTGCATTAAAAGCGCTGTCATTCTGTGACCGCCGCAAAGTATCTGCGGTACATAGAGTCCTATAACTCCGCTGATAAGGAAAACGCCGCCCATTTTAACGCTCTGCGGAATTTTATCAAGCTTTTTAAAAAGCGCCTGCGCCTTAACCATAATGTGGTTGTAACAGGTTCCCGCAACCCCGAAAACAATCCCCATAACTATCATCATTCCGTAGTATTTAAGTGGTATCGGCTGAGCTTCGTAATGGAAAATTGTATCCTGTCCAAAGAAGATTTTTGAGATGAAATCCGCAACTATCGTTGCAACGATTCCCATACACATTATTGAGCGGTCAAGCCCGTGATGTATCTCCTCAAAAATAAACATCGTTCCCGCTATGGGTGCGTTAAAAGCTGCTGAAATACCCGCTCCCGCACCGCAGGAAATCATACGAATCTGAGTGGTTTTATCAGCCTTTGTAAGAATTGCAGCGCCTTTTGCGGACATACCGCCAAGCTGTACGGATGGACCCTCTCTGCCGAGCGAAAGCCCGCTGAATACAGTAAGAGTTCCGCCGATAAGCTTAGCAACAATTGCTTTCCACCAGTTTACTGAGAAATAACCGCGTATTTCTCCCGTTGTCTGCGGAATTCCCGAGCCGCCCGCGTCAGGCTCCCATTTAACGATGTAGTGAACCAGAACGCCGATAGCCGTAACTGCAATAAGCCAGAGCGCAATTCTCGGCGGATTGCCCTTAACGTAGTCAAGAACGTTCATCAGTTTGTTCTCTGCAAACTGAAGAAGAAATCTGTACAGCGAGCATACAAGCCCGGTAACAACGCCGACTTCAATTCCGCGGACAATAAGATAAAGGCTTTCTGTCCTTTTAAATTCAATTTTTCTTATCGTTGTTTTTTCTTTGTTTTTCATAGTGCAAATGTATGGGCGACCATTGGCCGCCCTCTTTTTACTTTATGATTGATTCTCCTGTCATTTCCTCAGGCTGGGGGAGGTTCATTACCTTGAGCATAGTAGGTACTATGTCGCAGAGCCTGCCGCCTTCTCTGAGTTCAACGTCTCCGCAGTTAACACAGATAAACGGAACAAGATTTGTTGTGTGGGCGGTGAACGGAGAGCCGTCCGCCTCCATCATAATATCGGCGTTGCCGTGGTCAGCGGTTACAAAGAGCGTTCCGCCGTTTTCAATAACAGCCTCGTAAAGCGAGCCAACGCAGGTGTCAACAGCTTCAACAGCCTTAACAGCAGCGTCAAAAACGCCCGTATGGCCAACCATATCGCAGTTTGCAAAGTTGATTATTACAACGTCGTACTTGCCGCTTCTGACAGCCTCGTTGAGCTTTTCGGAAACCTCGAATGCGCTCATTTCGGGCTTGAGGTCGTAGGTTGCAACCTTGGGTGAGGGAATAAGAATTCTGTCCTCGCCCTCATTAACTGCCTCAACGCCGCCGTTAAAGAAGAAGGTAACGTGGGCGTATTTTTCGGTTTCTGCAATTCTGAGCTGAGTCATACCTCTGTTTGCAAGATACTCGCCGAAGGTGTTTGTAAGCACCTGAGGCTTGAATGCAACGTCAACGTTAGGCATTGTTGCGTCATACTGAGTCATACAAACGTAATTAACGGGGAAGCGGTCGCGCTCAAAGCCCGTAAATTCATCGTCAACAAAAGTTCTTGTAATCTCTCTCGCTCTGTCAGGGCGGAAATTGAAGAATACAATGCTGTCGCCCGCGCCGATTCTTCCCTCGTTTTCAAGCGTAACCGTGGGAAGAATAAATTCGTCGGTAAGGTTTTTGCCGTCGCCGTCAATAGTTTCGTATGAAGCCTCGATTGCTGCAACGGGGTCTGTATTGAAATTGCCCTTGCCGAAAACGAAAGCGTCGTAAGCCTTCTTAACTCTGTCCCAGTTGTTATCCCTGTCCATAGCGTAGTATCTGCCCGTAACGGTAGCAACCTTACCTACGCCGATTTCGTTCATTTTTTCAATAGCCTCGGCAACGTAATCCTTACCGCTTGTTGGCGGAACGTCACGTCCGTCCATAATGCAGTGAAGGTATACCTTATCCTGACCGAGCCTCTTTGCAAGCTCAACGATTGCCCAAACGTGGGTATTGTGAGAGTGAACGCCGCCGTCGCTCATAAGTCCCATAAGGTGGAGGGAGGTTCCGTCGGCAACGGATTTGTTAATAGCTTTGCAGAGCGCTTCGTTCTCGAAGAAATCGCCGTCCTGAATAGACTTTGTAATTCTTGTGAGCTCCTGATAAACAACTCTGCCGGCGCCCATATTTGTATGGCCAACCTCTGAGTTTCCCATCTGCCCGTCGGGGAGACCTACGTCAAGTCCCGAAGCGCCGATATATGTATACGGATATTTTTCCATAAGCATATCAAGGTTGGGCTTTTTTGCGGCTGCAACAGCGTTGCCGTAATTCGAGGGGTTGTGGCCGCAGCCGTCCATTATGCATAAAACGTTAGTCTTTTTCATTAGTTAATCTCCTGAAAATAAGGGCGGAATTAATCCGCCCGTAATAGATATAATTATCTGCTTGCAGCCTTAACGATTACTGAGAAATCGTTTGCCTTAAGCGAAGCGCCGCCGATAAGACCGCCGTCAACGTTCTCCTTATCAAGAAGCTCTTCGGCGTTTGCAGCGTTCATTGAGCCGCCGTACTGAACAACGAATGCGTCAGCAGCTTCCTTGCTGTAAAGGTCTGCGATAACCTGACGGATATAGCCGTTAACCTCGTCAGCCTGGTCAGCAGTAGCCGTTTTGCCCGTGCCGATAGCCCATACAGGCTCGTAAGCGATAATGATTTTGTCAAGCTCGTTTTCAGCTACTCCCTGAAGAGCAACCTTTGTCTGCTTGCCAACGATTTCAAAGGTAACGCCCTGCTCTCTCTCTTCAAGAACCTCGCCAACGCAAAGGATAACGGTAAGTCCGTTATCAAGCGCAGCGCGTACTCTCTTGTTTACGGTTTCGTCTGTCTCGCCGAAATACTGACGTCTTTCACTGTGGCCGATAATAACGTAGGGAACGCCCATAGCCTTGAGCATAGGAGCGGAAACCTCGCCTGTGAAAGCGCCTTTTTCAGCCCAGTGGCAGTTTTCAGCGCCGATTTTGATGTTTGAGCCCTCAGCTGCTTCAAGAGCTGCCTGAAGGTCAACGAACGGAGCGCAGATTACTACGTCGCAGTCAGCGCCTGCAACGAGGGGCTTCATTTCGTTAATAAGAGCTGTTGTTTCAGCGGGAGTGTTGTTCATCTTCCAGTTACCTGCGATAACTGCTTTTCTTAAATTCTTATTCATTTTATATACCTCACAAAATGTTAATTATTTATCCTGTAATGCTGCGATACCGGGAAGCTCCTTGCCCTCGAGG
>DFGL01000006.1:18969-62739 GCA_002371215.1 Ruminococcaceae bacterium UBA3751
AGGGAAGCGCCGCCGCCTGTTGAAATATGGCTCATCTTGTCAGCAAAGCCGAGCTTTGTAACTGCAGCAACGCTGTCGCCGCCGCCGATGATTGAGATAGCGCCGCTCTCTGCAACTGCGTTAGCAACTGCAACTGTGCCTGCCTCAAAGTTCTTCCATTCGGAAACGCCCATAGGTCCGTTCCAGATTACCGTGCCTGCGCCCTTGATAGCGTCAACGAAAAGCTCCTGAGAAGCGGGACCGATGTCAAGGCCCATCCAGCCGTCGGGGATTTCGTCGCTGTTTACTACCATAGCCTCAGTGTTTTCGTCGTATTCCTTACCAACCTTGTTATCAATCGGAATGAGGAACTTAACGCCCTTAGCCTCAGCGTCCTTCATCATTTCGCCCGCTTTTTCAACCCAGTCAGCCTCAAGGAGAGAGTTGCCGATTGAATGGCCGAGATACTTCATAAAGGTATAAGCCATACCGCCGCCGATAATGATAGTGTCACACTTGTCGATAAGGTTGGTGATTACACCGATTTTATCGCTTACCTTTGCGCCGCCGAGAATTGCAACGAGAGGTCTCTTCGGGTTAGCGAGAGCGCCGCCCATAAATTCGATTTCCTTCTGAATAAGGTAACCGCAAACTGCGGGAAGATAAGCCGCAACGCCTGTTGTTGAGCAGTGAGCTCTGTGAGCTGTGCCGAAAGCGTCGTTAACAAAAATGTCTGCAAGAGAAGCAAGCTCTTTTGAGAAGTTCTCCTCGTTCTTTGTTTCCTCAGCTCTGTAGCGAACGTTTTCAAGGAGCATAACCTCGCCGTCCTGAAGCGCGTCAGCCATAGCCTTAGCGTTTTTGCCTACAACCTCTGCGTCCTCAGCAAGCTTAACCTCTGTGCCGAGGTATTCGCTCAGCTTCTTAGCTACGGGAGCAAGGCTGAATTCGGGCTTGTATTCACCCTTCGGTCTGCCAAGGTGTGAGCAAAGGATAACCTTAGCGCCGTTTTCCATTAAGTATTTGATTGTCGGCAGAGCCGCAACAATTCTTTTGTCGTTAGTGATAACTCCGTCCTTAAGCGGAACGTTGAAGTCACAGCGGGCAAGAACTCTTTTGCCCTTAACGTCGATATCTTCAATAGTCTTTTTGTTTAAAGCGTTCATTGAAAATTACCTCTCTTTTAATATTTTTATTATTGTTTAATTTTTAACGGTTAATATTATATATTATTTACCAAAAATATGCAACATATTTTTTTAGCGTGCATATATTCTTCTTTTCAATGACTGCACAATAAAAAAACAAAAAGCGGAGCAGATACTCCGCTTTTTATTCGGTTTGTTGAAGCTTTTAATCAAGCGCGTCGGATACCGCGTCGCCGGCTTTATCAGCCGCGCCGCCGACGCCGTCGGCAATATCGTCTGCGCCTTCGCCGATATCGTCGCCAACCTCGTCAGCTCTTTCTCTTACCTCGCTGCCCGCCTCGCTCATTTTTTCGCTTGCGTCGGTAACAGCGTTTTCAACCTTGTTGGTCGTTGTCTGAGATGTGGTTGCAGCGGTTGTACTTGTTGTACTGCTGAGTGTGTCGCCGTTGTTTCTGCAGGCTGTGAAGATTGCCGCAGCGATAACAACTGCAATAATAATCGTTATAATTCTTTTCATAATAATTTTCCTTTCAAAAATATTTCTTTAGTTAGTGTTGCCCCGTTTTCAGATTTTATACATTATTTTACAAGCGTTCCGTTATCGGAGTAGAGAAGCAGCATAATATCCTCCTCTTTTCCCGTTTTTGCGTTAATATAAATCAGCGCGTCCTCACCCGTGTCGCGGCTTGTGCAGGTGTATTCAAAGCACTGCGTTTCCTTGCCGTCATCCCCGGGAATAACGCATTTTTTAACTCCCTTTATCTCAAGGTACGGGGATATTTTTCTGCGCGCGGCGGCATCCTTTATTTTTGCAATAAAAGCGCTTCGTTTTGTGTGATTCGTAAGATAGGTTGAGGCGTCAAGCGCAATAACGGTGCCGTTTTCCATAGAAACGCAAACCTTTATTAAGTCTGAGTAATAATAAATATCCTTATCCTTGTAGGCAAAATTAACGGTACATACGTTATCGTTTACAGAGTAATAGGATTGCTCCATATTTTTATAACCGAGCCCATCAAGCAGGCTTTTTGCAAGCTCTGAAGCGTTGCTTTCGCTGATGTTGCTCTCTGTGATTTTTCCCGAATAGAGAATGGATTTAACATACCCGCCGCGCTTTGTAACGGCTACGGTATAGCGCCCGCTTTTAAATGTGTACGCGGGGAGCCTGCCCTTGCTTTCGCTATCAAAAATTACGCGTTTTTCACTTTTGCCAATGGCGTCTGCGGCGATTTTTCTACATTCGTTTTTGCTCTTTTCTTCGGCACTTTTCAAGAGCGCGCTGTCCTTGTTCAAAACCTGTTCGGAAAACGGTCCGTCATAGAGCAGGGTGGGGTAGCTTTCAAAGCTTTTTACGCTCTGCGAAAAGCTGTTTGAAACGGGCGTAACCTTTGCGTCTGCAAGCTTTAAGTCACTGTCCGTAATCTTTGCTCCGCCCTCAACTATTCTTACGGAATTGCTCGTCGATTTTTCCAGTTGATTAGCATATTTTAAAAGCACCTTAAGGGTTTGATGCTCGTTTGTACTGACCGTTTCTCCGCGCTCAATTTTTGAGCCTATAAATTGAGCATAATCGCTTGCCTGAGACAGAAATTTATATACGTTTGATAGCTCTGTCTGAGTAACGGGAAGTCTTGATACGGCATTTTTTGCGGCGGCGCACTCGGCATAAAGGTCCCTGCTGATTTTTAAGAGTTCGGCGTCTGAATTTGAATACAGGCTTTTTGTAAGGTCTGTATTTATCAGGTCGAGCGATTCGTTGAGCTCAGACAGGGACTGACGGTAGCTTACCTCGAGCTGCTGCTTATAGGTGTTCATATGTTTGGTGTTTATTACGGTTACGGCAATAAGAGCAGCGAGCGCAAACGCCGTAACAGACGATATTCTTACAAAATTTCTCAGCTTCATAATTTCCCTCCAACAGTTTTTCAATGGTATTATGTGTCAATAATTCGTGAATATGAATTAATTATTGTTGAAACTGCTTTTTGAGTGTGCTATAATACTAAAGATTATATATAATTATTATAATGGAGCAGTATGCTTATGAGCGATTTTGCCAAAAAAAGAATTGTTGTTAAGGTCGGAACCTCAACCTTAACCCACAAAACCGGAAAAACGAATATTTTAAGAATGGAAAAGCTTGTGACTGTGCTTGCGGATATGCACAATATGGGTTACGAGGTTATTCTTGTTTCTTCAGGTGCGGTAGGAGTAGGCGCGGGAAAGCTTGGACTAAAAGCAAAGCCCGAAAAAACTCAGGAGCTTCAGGCTGTAGCCGCAATCGGTCAGGGCGAGCTTATGTTTCTCTACGACAAATTCTTTTCCGAATACGGCGTTACCGTTTCTCAGCTTTTGTTTACAACTGAGGAAATAGAGGATAAAGAGAGCAGAGAGCATTTGTTGGATACCTTTAATCAGCTTATAAAATATGAGGCTATACCGATAGTCAATGAAAACGACAGCGTTTCCGTAGACGAGCTGTTAAACGGCGATAACGACTGCCTTTCGGCAACCGTTGCGGCGCTCGTTAAGGCGGATATGCTCATAATGCTTACCGATACCGACGGACTTTATGACAGCAACCCGACAGAAAACGAAAACGCTCAGCTTATTGAAACCGTTGAAAAAATAACGCCTGAAATTATTAATTTTGCAGGTGGAGCGGGAAAGCGCGGAACGGGCGGTTTTCAGACAAAAATCAAAGCCGCGGAAATTGCCGTTAACGCGGGCATACCCGTAGTTATTATGAACGGAAACAAGCCTTCAAGAATATACAAGGTGCTTGAGGGCAAGAGTGTAGGAACTAAGTTTTTAGCTTCAAAGGAGTAAAATATGTCAGTTAAAGAGCTTGGAATTAAAGCGAGAAAAACGCAGAATTTTTTATCTGTTATAAATACAGAGGATAAAAACCGCGCGCTCCTTAATATTGCGGACAAGCTTTGTGAGCGCAGCGATGAAATAATTAAAGCTAACGCCGTTGACCTTGAAAACGGTAAAAACGCAGGGCTTAACGAGGGACTTCTTGACCGCCTTATGCTTGATGAGGCACGGATTAAAGCTATATCCGACGGTATAAGAGAGGTCGCCGCGCTTGAGGACGCCTGCGGGAAAACCGTTTACGAATACAAAAAGGATAACGGTCTCATAATTAAAAAGATTACCGTTCCTATCGGCGTTATCGGTATAATATTTGAGGCGCGCCCAAATGTTACGGCGGACGCTGCGGCGCTATGCTTAAAGAGCGGAAACGCTGTGATTTTACGCGGCGGCAAGGAAGCGATTAATTCTAACACCGCTATTACAAATATTATGCGCGCTGCGCTTAAGGAAAGCGGCTTCCCCGAGGATACTATTCAGCTTGTTAAAGATACCTCGCGCGATTCAGCTAATGAGATGATGACTTTAAACGGTTATCTTGACTGCCTTATTCCGCGCGGCGGCAAGGGGCTTATTAAAGCGGTGGTACAGAATTCAACCGTTCCCGTTATTGAAACGGGCTCGGGTAACTGCCATATCTATGTTGATGAGAGCGCAGATATAAATATGGCGGCTGATATTATATTCAATGCAAAAACACAGAGAATAAGCGTTTGCAATGCGTGCGAAAGCCTTGTTATCCATAGCGGGATTATTGAAAAGGCTCTCCCTGTAATCAAGGCAAGACTTGAGGAAAAGAATACGGAAATCCGCGGCGACGAACGCGCAAGAGCGGTTTGCCCCGATATTCTTCCCGCAAGCGAGGAGGATTTTTATACCGAATATCTTGATTACATTATCAGCGTAAAAACCGTTGACAGCGTAGATGAGGCAATTGACCATATCAACGAACATTCAACGGGTCACAGCGAGGCTATAATTACAAATAACAGCGAAAACGCTGAAAAGTTTATGAAGTGTATTGACTCCTCATCGGTATACGTTAACGCTTCAACGCGCTTTACGGACGGCGGAGAATTCGGGCTCGGCGCGGAAATAGGAATTTCAACGCAGAAGCTCCATGCAAGAGGTCCAATGGGTCTTGCTCAGCTGACCTCAACGAAATATCTAATTTACGGAAACGGACAGACAAGGTAATGAAAGACAACTATTTTGATAATCCTAATACGGATGAAGACAGAAAAGTAAGAGCCCAAAAAAAGAAAAAAAGCTCGGCGGGCAAGGTGTTTTTTATCATTCTCGGTATGATAATTATTGCGCTTGCGGCGTTTGTTGGTACTATTAAGGTAGTGAGCCCCGATTTTGATATAAAGGGCTTTGTAATTCAAAAGGTAAGCTCGGTTATTGAAAAAAATACCGAGGCTGAAACGACGGAGGCTGAAACAGAGCCCTCAGGCGTAAGTGAAACTACAACAGAAACTACAACTGTAACTACTACCGAGCCAACAACCTATTCTCCCGTTGAGTATCTTCCTATAGAGGATTTCAAGGTTTCGGAGGCTAAAAAGGGAAATCAGCTCGGTAATATCTTGAACGGCGGTTATGTAGGCTGCGATATGAGTTACGTTTACCATATAGTAAACGGCGACGGCATTTACCGTTTTGAGCCGCAGACGGAGAGTTATTCCCGCATTTATAAAACTGCGGACAAGCTTTCAAGCCTGAATTTAAGGGGCGTTTATCTTTACTTTGTAAATAACAGGGATAATAAGCTTTACCGTCTTGAAAAAACCTCGCAGAAAGCGAAGGCTATAGCCGAAAACGTTAAGACGGCGTATGTTTACGACAACAGAGTTTATTATGTTACAAAGGATAACAGGCTCTGCTGTATGAAAACGGATAAGCTCAATGAAACCGAACTTTATAATTCAGTTGATGAAAATATGACGCTTCTCGGCGTTTCGCTTAAAAGAGTATTCTTTACGCTTGATAACGTTTACGGCGGAATGAAATATATGACTGTGGATATTGAGGGTAAGGAAAAAACTCAGGAATTCAGAGAGCCAAGCTCTGTAGGAAAGGTCCTGCGCCCCGTGATGGAAAACGGCTACCTCTATTCCTATGTTCTGAATGAAAAAGGTAATTACAGCCTTGTAAGACAGAAGTACGGCAGTCAGAAAACCGCAACGCTTATCAAAAAGGTCAGCAACACCTCTGTTTACCCCGTAGTGGACAGAAACAGGCTGTTCTATTCCGCCCTGAAGGACGGCAGATTTGACTTTATGGAGCTCAATATGAACAGCGGAAAAACAAAAATTATGCTCAGCCAGGGCGGAGTTGCAAAGAGCAATACTCTTGTAATTCAGCACGGTGAGGGCTACGATTTTATTATCGGCAAGCGCAATACCGAGGGCAAGGGCAAAAAGGTTTATGCCGCTTCGGGTATATATACGGGCTCAACCAACGTTATGCGCTTTAAGGACGGAGAATGGTCTTACTGATAATATAACTTAAATCACCGAATATAATTTACGGAGACAACATTTTGGATAAGTATAAAAAATTAGCCACTAACACTTTAATATTTGCAATCGGAACGTTCTCATCAAAGGTTCTTTCCTTCCTTTTAATGCCCTTTGTTACGCGAATGCTCAAAACGGGGGACTACGGCTCTGCCGACCTTATTCAGCAGACGGCGAACGTCCTGATTCCCATAGTCTTTTTACAGATTAATTCAGCAGCGCTGCGCTTTGCGCTTGATAAGGAATCGAATAAGGCAGACGTGTTCACCGTGGGTATCAGAACGACCGTAAAGGGATTTATCGTTTTTCTTCTTTTCGCCTATCCTATGAGCAAAATTGAAATCAACGATTTCAAGTTCGGTCAGTACGTCGTTCTCATTTATGCGTTCGTTCTTATTTCGGGCACGAGGCAGCTCTGCCAGCAGTTTGTAAGAGGCTGCGGCCACGTTAAAACCTTTGCAATAGACGGTATTATAGCAACAACTACAACCCTGCTGTTTAACCTTCTGTTCCTCGGTCCTTTACATTGGGGAATTACAGGTTATGTCGTTGCAATTATCGCGTCCGACGCGTGCTCAATAATATTCTTCTTTGTAACTCAGAAGCTTTGGCGCTTCGTTAAGGTGAAGGGTGTTGATAAAAAAACGAAGTGGGATATGCTTAAGTATTCAATACCGCTTATGCCCACGATTATTCTCTGGTGGATAATCAATGTTTCAGACAGGTTTATGGTAACCTATTTTATTGACAGCTCTGCCAACGGACTTTATACGGCGGCTTCAAAAATTCCGAACTTTGTTATTATGTTCTCCTCAATATTCATTGACGCGTGGCAGCTTTCAGCCGTTGACGAATACGATAAGGAGGGCACTGCGGATTTCTTTACAAAGGTATTTAGAGTTTATTCCGGCGGAATATTTACTATCGCCTCTGCTCTTATACTGCTTTGCCAGCTGTTTACAAGAATACTCGTTGCAAAAAGCTACTATGATTCGTGGCAGTTCGTTCCCGTTCTTGTTATAGCAACCTCAATGTCCTGCCTTGTAAATTTCCTCGCCTCAGTTTATATGGCGGAGAAAAAGTCCGTAATGGCAATGGTAACCGCTCTTTCGGGCGCGCTTACAAATGTTGTTCTGAACCTTATCTTAATCCCGAGAATGGGAGCCGTCGGCGCAGCGGTTGCTACGGTTATATCCTTTGTAGTTGTATTTGCAGCAAGAGGTGTAAACACAAGACGCTTTATTAAGATTAATTTCAAAACCCCTATAATTCTCGGCGAAATAGCTATTCTTGCAGCTCAGTGTGTGGTAATGCTCGTAATGAAATCGGGAATAAAAATGTATATTATAGAGGCAGTGCTTCTTTGCGGAATGTTCATTTTCAACCTTGAGCCGATTAAGGAACTGCTTGGTCTTGTTCTTGACAAATTTTTAAAAAAGAATAAAAAAGCGGAGTAATTAAGATATAATATTTATTAGTGGTTGCATTGCGACTGTTTTTAATGTATAATACACAAAAAATTATTTAATTTCTTCGGATTTTAAATAAAACTTTGGAGGATTTGTATGAAATCAACACTTTCTGTTTCGCGAACAAAGAAGCTTATAACAGATAAGCTTTCGCATTTTTTCGGCGTATCGCCCGAGGTTGCTACAGACGAGCAGTTTTATAAGGCGGTAGCTATGATAGTAAGGGACAGACTGTCCGAGCAGAACAGCGAATTCCGCAAAGCTGCCGACTCTCAGAATACCAAGGAGATTTATTATCTTTGTATGGAATTCTTAATGGGCAGGTCGCTTAAAAACAATCTTTATAACCTCGGCTTAACCGAAGTTTTTGAAGAGGCGCTCAGCTCAATGGACATTAAGCTCAGTAAGCTTTATGAAATGGAGCCCGACGCAGGTCTCGGCAACGGCGGTCTCGGCAGACTTGCTGCGTGCTATCTTGACGGTCTTGCAACGAACGGCTTCCCGTCAATGGGTTATTCAATCCGTTATGAGGCGGGTATATTCAAGCAGAAATTAGTGGACGGCTGGCAGACGGAACTTCCCGATTTCTGGCTTCCCGGCGGAGATGTATGGCTCGTACCGCGTGAGGAACGCGCTGTTGAAATAAAGTTTGAAGGTTATATTGAGGACGCGTGGGACGGCAGTTATCACCACGTTGTTCATAAGGACGCCAATGTTGTTACCGCTATTCCTTATGATATGTACGTTTCGGGTAAGGGCAAGGGCGTTTCACGTCTTCGTTTATGGGCGTCAAAGAAGCCCGAGTTTGATATGACTCTGTTTAATCAGGGCTCGTATATCAAGGCGCTTGAACAGTCCGCTATGGCGGAGGCTATCTCAAAGGTACTCTATCCCGCCGATAATTCACCCGAAGGTAAATCACTGCGCCTTCGTCAGCAGTATTTCCTCGTTTCTGCTTCAATTCAGGATATTATTCAGCGTCACCTTACAAAGTACGGTACTCTTGATAATCTCCCCGAAAAAATAGCAATTCACATCAACGATACTCACCCGACTATGGCTATCCCCGAGCTTATGAGAATTATGCTTGATGAATGCGGCTACGGCTGGGATGAGGCATGGTCAATTGTAACAAGAACAGTTGCATATACTAACCATACTGTTATGAAGGAAGCGCTTGAGTGCTGGAGCGAGGAGCTCTATTCAAGACTTCTTCCTCGTATTTATCAGATTACTAAGGAAATCGATAACCGCTTCAGAGCTTATATCTGGTCCGTTACTCAGGACGCCGATAAGGTAGAGCGTATGGCTATCGTTTCGGGCGGCGCAGTGCGTATGGCTAATCTCTGCGTTGCAGGTTCTCACAGCGTTAACGGCGTATCCGCGCTCCACAGCGAAATTCTTAAAGATACCGTTTTCAGCGATTTCTATTCTATTACACCGGAAAAGTTCACCAACGTAACTAACGGTATTGCGTTCAGACGCTGGATTTGTCAGGCAAACCCGCTTCTTACCGAATATATTACCGAGCTTATCGGCGACGGCTTTATCACTAAGTCCGACGAGCTCATCAAACTCCGCAGCTTTGCTGATAAAAAGAGAGTTCTTAAAAGACTTGCAGAGATTAAGCACGAAAACAAGGTGCGTTTTGCAAAGTATATTAAGAAAAAGCAGGGCGTTGAAATCAACCCCGATTCTATTTTTGACGTTCAGGTTAAAAGACTTCACGAATATAAGCGCCAGCAGCTGAATATTCTCAATATCATTTCCGAATATCAGATGCTTAAGGCTGACCCGAACGCAGATTATTATCCGAAAACCTATATCTTCGCGTCAAAAGCAGCCCCGGGCTACTATATGGCTAAAAAGCTTATTGAGCTTATTGACGCGCTTTCAAACGTTATTAATAACGACCCTGACGTTAACGAAAAGCTCAAGGTGGTTTTCGTTGAGGATTATAACGTTTCCGTTGCCGAGGTGCTTATGCCTGCTGCCGATATTTCCGAACAGATTTCACTTGCCGGAACGGAGGCTTCGGGTACGGGCAATATGAAGCTTATGCTCAACGGCGCAGTAACAATAGGTACAATGGACGGCGCTAACGTTGAAATTCACGACGCTGTCGGCTCGGATAATATCTATATCTTCGGTATGCGTACTCCTGAGGTTATGCACCTTCAGAGCATGGGATATAACCCGATGAATTATTATAATAATAACGAAACGCTCAGAAATGCGATTGAATTTATCCGTATGGGCGTTAACGGAAAGCGCTTTGACGAGGTTGTGTCATCTCTTATGAACGTTGACCAGTATATGGCTCTTGCTGACTTTGAGGATTACAGCAATACCCAGAAGCGTATTTCAACTGCATATAAGGATACTGAAAGCTTTACAAGGATGTCGCTAATGAATATCAGCGGCGCAGGTATTTTCAGCGCAGACCGTTCTATTATGGAATATGCCAATAATATCTGGCATGCAAAGCCCGTTGAATTTAAAAATTAAAATTTATGGGAGGGCGCGGCGCCCTCCCGCATTGATGTGGTATTATGACAGTATTCAATTCAAGGCAAACTGAATACAAGGATAAAATCCGCGCAATCAAGACCGATGAACCCGTGCATTTTCGTATTGTAGTTCCTCGGTCTATGTGCTGTTCGGGTGCAAATCTTGTTGTTCGCAAGGAGGATGAAATCCCCTGTGCTTATTCAATGTTCTGGGCAGGTATGTGCGGCGATGATTATGAGTACTGGGAGCTTCATTTTTCCGCTTCAAGCGCAGGGCTTTACTGGTACCATTTTGAGCTTGAAACCCCGTGGGGCAAGAGCTTTATCCGCAACGTAGGGCACGGCTTGGGCGATTTTTCGCCTGATGGCGAGGATTTTCAGCAGACCGTTTACGATAAGAGCTTTACTACTCCCGACTGGCTCAAGGGCGGAATAATATATCAGATTTTTCCGGATAGATTTAATTTCTCGGGCGAAAGCAAAAAGGGCGTAAGAAAGAGCCGCGTTTTCCGTAAGTGGGGCGAGGAGCCCTTCTGGAAAGAGGAGCAGATGAACGGAACGTGGAATAACGATTACTTCTGCGGCGACCTTAAGGGCATTGAGCAAAAGCTTCCGTACCTTGCGGATTTATGCGTAAGCTGTATTTACCTTAACCCGATTTTTGAGGCTAATTCAAACCACCGCTACGATACTGCGGATTATGAAAAAATTGACCCGCTTCTCGGTAACCTTACGGATTTTAAATCCCTTTGCAAAAAGGCTAAAGAGGAGTACGGTATTTCAATTATCCTTGACGGAGTTTTCTCCCATACGGGCTGTGACAGTAAGTATTTTAATCTGTATTCAAATTATAAAAGCGTAGGCGCGTATAACAGTAAGGAGAGCCCGTATTATCCGTGGTATAAGTTTACCGAATACCCCGATGAATATAAATCCTGGTGGGGCATAAAGCTTTTGCCTGAAATTGTTGAGGAAAACGAGGAGTACCGCGAATATATGTGCGGCGAGAAGGGAATAGTCCGCCGCTGGCTCAAAGCGGGCGCAAGGGGCTGGAGGCTTGACGTTGCCGACGAGCTTCCCGACGTTTTTCTTGACGACTTAAGAAAGGCGGCAAAGGCTGAAAAAAAGGACGCCGTTATTATAGGCGAGGTATGGGAAGAGGCAACAACCAAGGAGGCGTACGGCGAGCGCCGCCGCTATTTCCTCGGCGACCAGCTTGATTCCGTTATGAATTACCCCTTTGCCGATGCAATTCTCAATTTTATACGACTTAAAAATGCGGACGCGTTTCTTGACGGAGTTATGAGTATTATTGAAAAGTACCCGCCCGAAGCGCTGAATCTTTTAATGAATCATATCGGTACCCACGATACCGAAAGGGCGATAACCCGCCTTGCCGGAGAAAGCCCCGAAGGCTACGGCAGACAGTGGCAGTTTGAGCATAATAAACTCAGCGATTACGATTATCTTCTCGGCGTTTCTATGCTTAAGCGCGCTGCGATTCTTCAGTTCACTCTGCCCGGTGTTCCTTCAATTTACTACGGCGATGAAATCGGTATGCAGGGGATGAAGGACCCGTTTAACCGCGAGTGTATGGCGTGGGATAAGCCTAACGAGGAGCTTCTTCGCTGGTATAAGCGCCTCGGAGAAATTCGCCGCGGCTGCAAGGCGTTTGAAAAGGGAGAGTTCGTTCCCGTTTATGTTTCTCATCAGACAATTGCTTATAAGCGTGTTGATGAAAACAGCGAGGTCCTCGTTGCATTAAATCTTGACAGCGAAACCGTAAGTATTGACCTTCCGCCCGAGTGGGAAAACTGTTATACCCTCCTCGGCAATATCCCCGTAAACGGAACGCTCTATCTTGAATCTAACCGCTATTCAATTTTAACAATAGTAAAATAACACCTTCAGCCTTCCCGTCAAGGGAAGGCTTTTTTTGTGAATAATTTTTGAAAAAAAGAAAATAATTATTGACAAACGATAATTATTGTGCTATAACGGCTGTGTAATATTTCCTTTGGAGGTAATTATATGTACAATGATAAAACAACGGGAATAACGCATATTGCAGTAAGAGTTTGCTATTTTCTGCTTCTGGGAGCGGTGATTGCATTTCCGTTTCTTATGAGGGCTAAGGAAGGCGACTGGTACTATTTTGTAATGCTCGCCGTTCACGGAAAGTATCTCATTTATCCGTTTTACGCCGTAGTTCCTGCGGGATTTATTGCACTCGTCTGCCTTGATAAAATCCTCGGCAATATTAAAAAGGATATAGTTTTTGATAATAAAAATATAAAGCTCCTTAATATAATTACAATCTGCTGCCTTTATGCCGCGGTAGTCGGCACGGTTTCATTTGTAATAATAGCCGCCGTTTATAAATCTATTGAAACGGTTATTCTTCTTGCTTTCGGCGAGGGCTTTATGGCGCTCGTTGTAAGGGTAGTACGGAATATTATCAAAAAGGCGATTGAAATTAAAGAAGATAACGATTTGGTGGTGTAATTATGATTATAGTTAATTTAGACGTAATGCTCGCCAAAAGAAAAATGAGCTCTCTTGAGCTTGCCAATAAAATCGGTATTACTCAGGCGAATCTTTCTATACTGAAAACGGGAAAAGCGCGCGCCATCCGTTTTTCAACGCTTGATGCAATCTGCAAGGAGCTTGATTGCCAGCCCGCCGATATTCTTGAATTTCGCGATGAAGCTTAATCTTGATAAAAAGAAAAAGCGGGTAATAACCGTTATATGCGCGGTAATCGTTGCTGTTATTGCTTTGCCGCACGCGCTGATTTACGCTTTTTTCGGGCTGCTTGCATGGGATATGAATAGGCCTAATAGGCCGATTGACCACAGCGACGACGGCTTTATTCCGCAGGGATATATCAAAACCGACGGAAGCCACGGTTACGGCGCAGGCGATTACGAGGATTTCAGCTATTATGTTTATGAGGAAAAACCCGCGCTTGATGAAAATTTTTCATCCGTTTCAGAATGTGAGGATAAAGGGCTGTTAACACGGCTGATATCGCGTTACGATGAGGATATTGTCAGCAGTATAACGGATGGAGATTACTACTATATCGCCGAGGTATACAACCGTACAAGACGAACCGGCGCGCTCTTGTACTTTTACGATAATGAAAAAAACACGCTTTACAGAATTGACTATTGTTGGTAAAGGAGAAAATATGGAAAATAACAATAACAGTCAGCAGGTGTATTTCAATCCTTCTCAGGCTCAATCGCAGCCTCAGAGCGCACCTGCTCAGTATGTACCGCAGTATAAGCCGTACGTTAAAAAGGAATACTCGCCGCTTGAAAAGAAGGATAACCGTTTTGTTTTCCTCTTACTTTTCTGCGCCGTTATTTTCAGTGATTTTGCGCTGTTCAAGGGCTTTCATTCAGGTTTCACAATCGCTTATGCGCTGCTTTTCGGCGTTTCAACCGCTTATCTTTGGGATAAAAGCAGCAGGGTAAATGTTTTTTCAGTTTCCTGCGGGCTTATTTCTCTCGTGGGCTCGGTAACGCTTTCGCTTTTTGATAATGCTTTTGTCAATACGATAATGCTCATTCTTATAGCGGGGCTGTTTACTCTTTACTGTATCGGAATAAGCTCAAGCTTCAGCCGTTCGCAGGGCAATTACAAATTGCTCTTTGATTTATTTGCGGGCGCTGTAACAAATCCGCTTGAAAATTTAAGCGACGTTATCGGCTCAGTTAAGGCAGGGGCTAAAAAGGGAAGCAAAAACTTTTCTGTAATTGTCGGTATACTTCTTGCGCTCCCCGTGCTGTTCGTTATAGTTCCGCTTCTTATCAGCAGCGACGCTGCGTTTGAGGGGCTTGTTAAAAGCATTGCGGAGAATATCGGTATCTATCTTATAGAAATAGCTGTTGCGCTGATTATAACGCCGTTTGCGTTTTCGTTTATGTACGGTAAGCGCAAAAAGCTGAACGTTAAAGAAAACGCTGAGAAAAAGACGGTTGAGAGAAAGTTTGCCCCGTCGGGCGCCGTATCGTTTTTATCGGTAATCTCGTTCGTTTACGTTGTATATCTTTTCTCTCAGCTTGCATATTTCTTCAGCGCGTTCAAGGGGATTCTCCCCGAGGGCTATAAACACAGCGCAAGCGTTTTTGCCCGCCGCGGCTTCTTTGAAATGTTTGCAGTAGTTGCAATTAATATTGCTCTGATTTCCGTCGTTAACGCCTTTACTAAAAGGAAAAACGGAAAAGCTTCTGCAGGAGTTAAAGGCGTTTCGCTTTTCATCTCTCTTTTTTCCGTTCTTATGCTGGCAATATCAATTCAGAAAATGAGGCTGAATATAGCAACCTACGGCTATTCGCGCAACCGCCTTTTAGTCTGCGCCTTTATGCTGATGATGCTTATAGTAATTGCGTTTTTCATAATTCATATCTTTGCTCCCAAGGTGCAGTATATGCAGGCGATTATAGTCTCCTGCAGTATAATCTTCGTTATCCTTTCCTTTATGGATATCAATGCAATGACGGGAAACTACAACGTACGCGCCTATAATGACGGCAGGCTGAAAAGAATTAACGCACAATATCTCGCCGAGCTTGGCGACAGTACCGTTCCCTCGCTTGTTAAGCTGACAAAAACGGAAAACAAAAAGACTGCCGCCGAGGCGAAAATGGTAGTAATAAAGTACGCCGCAGAGAGCAAATCCCTCAGTATGGATAAATACGGAAAAATGACGGAAAAAGCCGCCGACTTCCGCTCATATGTCCGTACAAGGTCTATGGCGTCAAACGCTGTTTTGAATTACTATAATTCCCTTGACGAGTTTTCAAAGAAGGATTTCATAAATAAGTATAAATTTTTCAGTGAAAGCGAAACCTCGTATAATGAGGACAGCGGGGATTTCTATTCCTGGGAATACGATAACGGGTACCGATACAATGAAAAAACGGGCAACTATGAATTTGTTCAGCAGCTTGCCGATGAGGTTTAATAATCTTAATAAGTAACTTAAGCCGTTGCCAAGCGCAGCGGTTTTTGTTATAATGAGCGTATGGAAAAGGAACTTATTATGCATCTTGAGGAGCTTGCAAGGCTTGAGCTCAGCGAGGCGGAGCGTAAAAAAATTGAGTCTCAGCTCGATGAGGTGGTTGAGTATTTCAATATTCTTAATACGCTTGATACCGAGGGTATTGAGCCGCTTTCTCATGCCTTTAAACTGCAAAACGTTATGAGAAAAGACGAGTGCGCGCCGTCGCTTCCCTCGGAAAAAATTCTTTCAAATACTGAGAGCAAGGACGGATTTTTCGCCGTTCCGTGCTCAGTTGAAGAGGAGGGCTGATTATGGATTACGGCAGCTTTACAGCCCTTGAACTCGGCAAAATGATAAAAGCGGGGGAGGTTACTTCCCCTGAGCTTTGCGAGTTTTTTCTCAGTAAAAACGATGAATATAACGCCTTTATAAGCAAAAATAAAAACGCGCTATCCGAGGCGGAGGAAATTCAGAAAAAAATTGACGGCGGTGAGCTCGCTTCACCCCTTGCCGGCGTTCCGATTGCCGTTAAGGATAATATCTGTACCGACGGGATAAAAACAACCTGCGCCTCAAAAATGCTTTCTGATTTTGTTCCGCCGTACGACGCGACTGTTATCAAAAAGCTGAAAAACGCAGGGCTGCTTATCCTCGGCAAAACGAATATGGATGAGTTTGCTATGGGCTCAACGGGTGAAACCTCGTACTACGGAGCGGCGCTCAATCCGCTTGATATAAAAAGGGCAGCGGGCGGTTCGTCCTCGGGCTCGGCAGCAGCTGTTGCGGGAAGCCTTGCCCCGCTCGCTCTCGGAAGCGATACGGGCGGCTCTGTTCGTATGCCCGCGTCATACTGCGGCGTTACGGGGCTTAAACCTACCTACGGCGCAGTTTCGCGCTATGGTTTAATCGCGTATGCCTCCTCGTTTGATACAATCGGTACAATCTGCAAAAATGCTGCCGATACCGCCGCGCTTTATAATATTATAAGCAGCAGGGATATAAAGGATTCAACCTCGCTTGAGTGCAAAAAGCTTATGCTTAACAGCGGTAGAACTCATAAAGGCGTAAAAATCGGAGTTATGGAAAACGTAAGCGACAAGGCTGTAAAGCGTTTTGAAAATCTCGGCGCGAAGGTTGAGCGCTTCAGCTTTAAGCTTCTTGAATACGCCGTACCTGCTTACTATATTATTGCCTGCGCTCAGGCTTCATCCAACCTTGCGCGGTATGACGGAGTACGCTACGGATACCGCAGCGAAGCTTCTGCAACGATAGGCGGGCTGTTTAAGAATTCGCGAACGGAGGGCTTCGGCTCGGAGGTTAAAAAGCGTATTATGCTCGGCAATTTTGTTCTGTCTGCAGGATATTATGATGAATACTATGTAAAAGCGCTTAAGGTTAAAAATATGATTAATAAAGAGTTTGTAAAGCTCTTTGAAAAGTACGATTATATTCTTGCGCCCGTTACGGATTCTGCGGCGCCGAGGCTCGGCGAAAGCCTTGATAAGCCTCTGAAAATGTACAGCAGCGACGTTTATAACGTGCTTGCAAATCTGACGGGGCTTCCGGCAGTTACCGTAAGCGCAGGGAATGATAAAAACGGTATGCCCGTCGGCGCTCAGCTTATCGGCAAAGCACTTTCTGAAAACGGACTTCTTGATATTATTAATGCTATTGAAAGGGAAGAGTATGGCATTTGAAACAGTGTGCGGGCTTGAGGTCCACACGGAGCTTCTTACAAAAACTAAAATATTCTGCTCCTGCACTACTGCCTTCGGCGGTGAGCCTAATTCTCACTGCTGCGAAGTCTGTACGGGTATGCCCGGAACACTTCCCGTTCTTAATGAAAGGGTGCTTGAATATGCCGTAAGGTGCGGCATTGCGCTGAACTGTGAAATAACAAATTATATCAAGTTTGACCGTAAAAACTATTTTTACCCCGATTTACCCAAGGCATACCAGATTTCACAGCTCTATCTTCCGATTTGCACTAACGGCTACGTTGAAATAAATGACAGCATAAACGGCGGCAAAAAGCGCGTTCGTATCCATGAAATTCATATGGAGGAGGACGCGGGAAAGCTCATTCATTCAGACGGAAAAAGCCTTGTTAATTATAACCGCGCGGGTGTTCCTCTCCTTGAAATAGTCAGCGAGCCCGATATTTCAAACGGAACCGAGGCGGCTGAGTATACCGAAAAGCTCAGGGAAATCCTTATGTTCTGCGGTATATCGGACTGTAAAATGCAGGAGGGCTCTCTGCGTGCGGATGTAAACGTTTCCGTAAGAAGAGCGGGCGAAAAGCTCGGAACAAGAACGGAGATGAAAAACCTCAGCTCCTTCCGCGCTATTAAAACTGCCGTTGACAGCGAAGCCGAAAGACAGATTGCCCTTATTGAAAGCGGGGAAAAGGTCGTTCAGCAAACCCGCCGTTTTGACGAAAAAAGCGGTAGCTCCTATTCAATGCGCAATAAGGAGGAGGCAAACGATTATAAGTATTTTCCGGAGCCGGATATTCCGCCTATAGTGATAAGTAATGAATACATAGCTTCCGTCAGAAGCAAAATGCCCGAGCTCCCTGATGAAAAGAGAAAAAAGTATTCCTCTCTCGGACTCAGCAATTACGATATTCAGCTTCTCTGCTCTGATATTTACTATGCCTCTCTTTTTGAAAAAACGCTTAAAATAACGGCGCTTCCTAAAGTTACGGCTAACTGGATAACCGGTGAGGTTATGGCGCTTCATAGAAAGTATGACGTTAAGCCCGATATGCTCGCAGAGATAATTTTGCTTTCTGAAAATAAAAAAATAACCCGCGAGGCTGCAAAGGAAACCTTTTCCTCCTGTATTATAACAGGCGAGCTGCCAACGGATTATGTTAAGCGTAATTCACTTGAAATTATTAAGGATGAAAGCCTGATAAAGAATACCGTAACGGGAATTATAAACGAAAACCCGAAAGCGGTTGAGGAGTTTACGCAGGGTAAGGATAAAGCGCTTAATTTCCTTGTCGGGCAGTGTATGCGAGCCCTTAAAGGTAAAGCCTCTGCCGAGGAGATACGGGCGGAAATAATAAAAGCTATTCGTTGATTTCTTCGGCTTCCGCCTTTTTGTCGCGGCTTTTGTTGATAAAGTAAACGATAATATTTACCGCAACGAAGATAAGGTTAATAAAGTAAACCGCAAGAACGTAGTTTATTCTGTGAGCGGCAAATTTTGCGGCAATTCCCGCAACGTAGCCGACTGTAATAAGAATTAAAAATTTAAGGCTTGTTGAAGCCGCCGTTTTTGCGCGGATATTTTTAACTAAATTTATGGGCCATGAAAGTCCAAAGCAAACTAACATTATCGTTTCAAGTATTTCTGCCATTTTATTTCTCCTGTTATTAATACTTATTGAAAGCGTCCTTCGGGCGCTTTTTTACGGTCTGCATTCGCCGCAGGGAGTGTATCCCTCTGCAATCAACTCGTCAACGCTTTCGTTTGAGAAAAGCTTGTTTTTATCGCTCATCGTTTTAACTCCGCTGCAATCGGGTCTGTGTATTTTGCCCGATTTTTTATTTATAACGTAAGCCGCTTCAATTTTTTTTGTTGTCGTTTCCTTAACGGTTGCCTCTGCGTCTCCCGTTTTATAATCAATTTTAACGTTGGGCTGAACATTGTAGCAAAAAACGTTAAAACAAAGTCCGCGCCCGACGTCCTCAACGGAGTATGCCTCCATCTGTACTCCTCTTGCAACAAGCTCTGTGCCGCTGTAAATCGGAGTAACTCTGTAAAGAACGTGGTTTCCCGTTTCTCTTATGTATTCAGCCGTCATATTCTCGAACGGCAGCATACCTTCAATATTCAGATAGCGCGTTCCCGTTATCAGATTTTTTTCGTTTGCGTTTTCGCCCGTAAGCTGAAAGCCGATAAGGTGGCAGCGGTTATAAAGGCTTTCGCCGTCAATAAAGCTGAAGCGTATGCTATGCCAGCCCGTCGGCTTAACCTCTGATATGGTTTCGCGCTCATCCTTTGGCATAAGCTCTTTTCCTATACAGGCAACGCTTTCCCTGCACCTTCCGTAGCGGTCAAGCTCTGCGTAATGCTCGTAAGGCTTTGCCTTAAGCTCGGATTGGTTAAAATCAGGAGCGTTGTTATTTATTACGATATACGGCTTGCCGCTGTAATCGGGAATATCCTCTGCCTCAAGCCCGACTGCTTTGTTAACCGTAATGCCTGCTTCGGATTGTCCCGGGGAAGTTACCTGAGAAATATCTGCCTTTTTGCAGGAACAAAGCAGGAGCGCGGCAGCAAGAATTAACGCTGTTATTTTTAATTTCATTATTAAACCTCTGATATTTATTAATTACATAATACCATAAAGAACTCATTATATCAATTTCAGTTTTCTGCTTTCAATATCAAAAACAATAACCGCACAGCCGATTATCATTATTAAACTGAGAGCAAGGCTGCCGTTAGTGAATTCATGGGAGCGGGAGGAAAGGTTATTAAAAACCTCCGCTTCCTGAGGAAAAAAGTAAAGGTATGTTTTCATTATAAAAAAGGAAAGCAAAGCGCTTATCATTCTGTAAAGCAGGAATTCTCTGTATTTTAATTTCATTTCCTTAAGGTAACCGATTAATTGTAAATGAATACAAAGCCCGCCGAATGAGAGGAAAAACGCGCAGTACGGAAGCGGTAAAGGATTTTTTGCAAGACATATTCCGTTAGTTATTTCAAGCAACGGTGCAAGCTGGGAGGGCGGGTTTATTATTCCGTAAAGCGCTGAAAAAAGGATGATGTACGCCGAAAGCATTGCTATGGCTTTAACCGCTGTCTCCGCCGAATCGGAAAGAGCGAAGGAAAAATCGGGGTGGTTTTTTTCTTTTTGTTTTTTCGTTGTTCTGCAGTTTGTTTTTCTTTCAAAAAGCATAATGATTAATGCGGAAAGTATGTTTGATAAAAAAAGAAGCAGTCCCGTTTTTGTGCTGCCATAGGTTACGGTACCTACTGCGGTGATAATAAATGCTCCGCCGCCGCATATATTAAAGTGCATTATTCTTTCTGCCGTGCGGGAATCAATATGCCCCTTCTTATAAAGCTCTCTCGTCAGAACCGTTCCCGTGGGATAACCGCCGATAAGCCCTAATATTACCGCGCTGACTGTTGAGGAAGGAAGGCGAAATATCTTTTCGTAAATCCTGCCGAAAAGTCTTTCAATAATCTCAGAACAGGCGGTTTTAATTATAAGATTTGATATTATCAAAACGGGAAGCAGGGAGGGAATAATGATTTTCTCACACATTTTTATTCCGCTGAGCGCTCCCGCCTTTGCCGATGCGGATAATAAGCAAAGCGCTCCGATTACAGAAAAAAGAATAAAGGTAAGAACGCTGTTTTTAACTGTTTTCAACTTAATCACCAATAATAAATATGCAAAAAAATAAACAGGCTTTACACCTGTTTATTTTAGTATGTTATTAGCGTTTTGAATTAACTCTTTAAGCGCTTCCTCAGAGCATTTTTTTATTATCATATTTGCTCCGTCTTCATATTCGGGAGGGCGGGAGGAAAGATTGTGGCAATCGCTTCCGATTAAATGAATCATACCCTCGTTGAGTAGTTTGTAAAGTCTTTTTCTTATATGCCTCGGGGAGTCGCTGAAGGAGCTGATATTTACCTGAGTAAGACAGCCCATATCAACGTATTCCTCAAGTACTCCCTTACCGTCAATCAGCGCTCTGTAGCGCTCAATGTGGGCAAGAATAGGCTTAGCGCCGTAATCACAGTAAAGATTAACAAGTCTGTTGTATACGTCGCTTCCGAAATCGGAAGAAAAGCTGTGCTCAATAAGAACGTAATCGGAATTGCCTATAAATAACTCTTTAATATCGTTGTTGTTAAAAAGATAATCGCTGATATAAACCTCTGCAGCCGGGATAAGCTCAGGGCTGTCGGGAGGAAGGGCGTTTAAAAGCAGATTAAACGCCTTGTCTCTTTTTCTTAAAAAATCGTTAAGCGAAATGTTGTCGGAATAATAATGCGGCGTAAGAACAATTTTCTTTGTGCCCTGCTGTTTGAGCCTGTCAATCATTTCAAGGCTTGTTTCAACGTCACGCGCCCCGTCGTCTATGCCGGGAATTATATGACAGTGCATTTCAACTAAATTATCAATATACATAATATACCAGCCCGATTCTATCTTCTGGGCGGTTCATTATCGCGCGGCTGCTGCGGAGCATATCCGCCGTAACCGTAACCGCCATAGCCGTATCCGCCGTAACCGTAACCGTAACCGCCGTAGCCGTATCCGCCATAGCCGTATCCGTAGCGGTATTTGCTGTATTTACCGTAATTGTATTTTCCGCCCGACTTCGTCTCAACAAAGTTAACAACAAAGCCGAGTATTTTTGCGTCAATGAATTCAAGCGCTGCAATTGCCTTTTCAACCTCGGGATGCGTGCTCTGGTTGTAACGAACGACAAGAACGACGCCGTCGCTCTCTCTGATTATCGGGAGAGCGTCCGATACGATATTGATAGGCGGCGTGTCGATAATAATATAATCAAAATCGTTGCTTACGTCGTCCAAGAAATTAGCCATAGGCTCGCTGCCGAGAATTTCTGCAGGGTTTGGCGGGATTGAGCCTGAGCAGATAACGGAAAGATTTTCATATTCCGTTACGTGAACAATGCTGAAAAGGTCAACCCTGTCCTGATTTGAGGCGGAAACCGTTGAACCGAGGTAGTCGGTAAGTCCGGGAGTGTTTGAAATGGAAAAATACTGATGTATCTTAGGCTTGCGCAGGTCTCCGTCAATAAGAAGAACCTTTTGTCCTGCCTGAGCAAAGGATATAGCAAGGTTAATAGTAGTTGTGGTTTTTCCCTCTCCCGCTACAGATGATGTAAAAACTATTTTTTTGCATCCCTTTTTCATCAGGGAGAACGTAATGTTAGCTCTGATACTTTTATATGATTCCTCAACCTTGAATTTAAGCGAAGGGCTGAGTGAAAGGTCCTTAAGCAGTGTTCTTGAGGAATTAAAGCTTTTCTGTTTAGTCTTTTTTGACATAGCCCTCAACTCCTTTCGCAGTCTGTACTCCTCTTCCTTCAAAGTTAGGTATTGAGCCGAGTACGGGGATATTGTACTTTTCGGTTAGTTCATCGCTTGACTTAATTCTTATATCCAGCAGAGTTCTGAGAATTACGTACGCCGCTGAAAGAGCGATTCCGATAAGCGCGCAGAAAAGCATTTTCTTTGCGTATCCCGGATTTCCCGCCGTAGTTGCCTTAACCGCTCTGTCCTCTACGGAAGCTCGTACCAGGCCCTGATTCTTTTCCTTCATAATTTTAGGAACAGTCGTTTCAAGCTGTCTTGCAATTTTATAAGAGAGGTCAGGGTCGGTAGTTGTAACGGTAATCTTAAATATAGCCGTATCATTAAGAATTTCAACCTCAGTTGCGCCGTTAAGAATGTTTGCAGGGTAGTTTGAGTTATAGGTTTCGTTAAGGTCGTTAACAACCCTTGAATTAAACTCATTGGTCTGCATAATAGTAATATAGGTCGGCAGCATACTGCGGGTATAATTCATCTTGCTTGTATTGCTGGAACGGATTTCGTTAACGGTACTGTTTTCGTCAATATCGTCGTTTCCGTCGGTTGCATAAGCAAGGAATTTAACGTCCGAGCTGTAGGTAAGAGTTGTATACTGCGAGGTGTAAAAATATCCTATCAAAGCGCCGATTATAGCGAAGATTACAATCAGTTTCCATCTTCGCAGTACGGCAAATAATATCTTTTGTACATTTGCATCAATATTCATCTGGGTTACTTCCTTATACAAAATATTAATTCAAAATATATATTACTTTATTGGTATTAATTTGTCAATGAATAAATCGTTAACGATTTTTTATAAATGTTAATAAAATCTTGAAAAAAAAGGTAATATTTGGTATGATTAGTTTATAGAATTTATGAGGAGGGATTATATGTTTCCTTTATTAGTTGCCGCAGCAACCCTCGGCGACAAAATTGATTCCGCTTTTTACGGATTTGATATTGCGATTTATAAGATATTCGGTGCAATTCAAAACGGCTTTTTAACGCAGATAGCTAAGGCGTTTACAGCCTTCGGTGATGAGAATTTTGTTATACCTATCGCCGTTTTCGGCATAGTACTGTGTTTCTTTAAAAAGACGAGAAGATACGGTTTTGCGCTGATTTTTGCAATAGCCATTGGTACTATTGTAACAAATGTTGCCGTTAAGCCTATGGTATTGAGAATCCGCCCGTACAATACGCTTCAAAATTCTCCTATCTGGGGAGAATACAGTAAGTGGTACCAGACTGCGGGCGCATTTTCGGAAAGCGACTATTCTTTCCCGTCAGGTCATACAACCGCCGCGTTTGAAATTGCCGTTTCTATGTTTATCTGTTTCAGAAGCAGGGCGAAAGAGCTTAAAGCAGAGGGCGAAAAAACCGTTATGGGCGGCGTTGCATGGATTTTCCTCGTAGTTGCCGCATTAACGATGTGCTCAAGAGTTTACCTTATGGTTCATTATCCTACCGACGTTATCGGCGGTCTGCTTGTCGGTACCTGCGCGGGTATTCTCGGCGCGCTTATTTCAAAGCTCGTATGCAAGGGATTTGAAAAAACTCCGCTTGATAAAATCGACCTTGAAAAAATCAGTAAAAACGGCTTTGACAAAAAACTCGTTTCAATCCTTGTTATCGTTGCTGTTGCAGGTATGTTCTGCAATTCCTATATCCCCGCTCTCAGTGAAGGCGGCGACGCACAGCGCTGCGAATACAACGGCGAATATGATTGTCAAAACGAGGCGAGGGTAGACGACGATAAGTACTATCCGCTTGATACGGATAAGGACGGAACGGATGAATATTACTGCAAAATCCACTGGAAGCAGTTAAACCCCGAAAAAGCTGAATAAAGCTAAACGGACAGGGAAGGGGCGCCCCAAACCTGTCCGTTTATTTTTTTTACTTTGTTTTTGCGGATTTTATCCTTGACCACTTGCCGTATTGATAAGCTCCGTTTATTCTTTTGTATGCGCGAATACGAACGTAATAACGCTTTTTCGCCTTCAGGTTTCTGAAGGTGTAAGCTTTTGCTTTTGCGCCAACGTTGATTGTCTGCGCTCCTGAAAAGCTCTTTTTACGGCTGATTTGAAGCTGATAGCCCGTAATCTTTTTCTGCTTTTTCCACTTAACCGTAATGCTTTTCTTTTTTCTTTTTATGCGCCTTAATTTTGCGCGGGCGATTTTTATTTTACTAACGGTGCTTTGTGACGGCTTATTATCTGCCGCACCGCCGGATTTCTGTGGCTGAGAAGAAACGATGTTAAACTTAACAGCGGCGCCGAAAATACTGTAATCGCCTTTACCTATAACAACCGCTCTTGCGGTGCCTACGTTAACGTTGTTTGAGTATGTAACTCCATAGTCCGTTCCGTTCTTAACGGTTTTTGTACCAACGCTGACGCTAAGGCTCGGCATAATTGCTCTGCCCGTATATTTCTGGTCGGGCACAGGGGCGACTTTGAAGGTCTGATATTCAATATTATTCCTTTTTGCAAAGCGCATAGCGGATGAATTCAGCGGGCAGATAATAACGAGATTGCTGCAGTTATCAAACGCGTTGTCCGCAATTTTTTCAACGCTGTCGCAGATAAGCGCGCTTTTCAGGTTTGTACAGTCAGCGAATGCCTCGTCCTTAATCTCATTTATGCTCTCGCCTATTACTACGGTATCAAGCGCCTGCATTCCCTTACATTCGGACTTTCCGATTTCGGTTTTTTCCTGAGCCTTTTTATAGGTTATCTTTGTAAGGTTAGTACATTTATAGAAGGTTGAATCGGGCGTCTGTTCAGCAATGTATCTTACGCCTGTAAGGTCAATTTCCTTAAGCTTAGTACAGTTTGCAAAGGTCCTTCGCCCGAGCAGCTTAACGTTGGAGAGGTCAATGCTGCTGATATAGCTGTCGTTAAACGCGTCGTCGCCTATGTTTTGAACTCCCTGCGGTATAGTGAGCTCTTTTATCCGTGTTCCCGTAAATGAACGCGGTCCGATTGCTTTAAGGCTTTCGGGGAGCGTCAGTCTGTTATCTGCGCTGCTGAGCGGTACGTTTTCAAATGCCGCCCAGATACTCTCAACGCTGTCGGGTATATTAACGCTTGTCAGCTTTGAATTTGAAAAAGTGTAGTAAAGCGTTTTGACGTCTGCATTTTTGCTTAGAGTTACCTTTTTGAGCGACGTGCAGTTATAGAACGTTCCGTAAAGCGCTTCGCTGTTAAAGCCGTCTTTAAATTCAGCCTCTTCAATTTTTGAAGCGCTGAAGGTGTAGTTTCCGAGGCTTTCAACCGAAGCGGGAATAATAATTTTCTTAATATACTTTTCGTATGTGAAAGCGTGCTCCCGTATCGTTTTTACAGTGCTTGGTATTGAGTATTCCTCGGGCTTTTCGCTCTGATTATAGTAGTAATAATCCTTAATGAGCTCGGTTTTATCTTTATTGAACAGAATTCCGTATTCCGAGTAATACCAAGGATTACCGTCGCCGATGTAAAAGGCTTTCGGTCTGCTGCTCTCAACGGGGTTAATCAGCTCTTCGATGTTACCGATATTTTTTCCGAAGGTAACACTTTCCATTGTCTTATGTATGTTTCCGCCGCCGAGATAGGTAACGGAATCGGGGAACTCTATAGAGGTAAGCGGAACCCACTGAAAAGCGCAGCTTCCTATGTATTCGAGCCCGTCGTTAAGCTTCGCCTCAGTGAATTTATCGCCCGAAAAAGCGTAGTCGCCAATGTATTTCAGTGTTTTGGGAAAGTCGTTAATTTCGGTAATGTTGCAGTACTGAAAGGCGTGGCTGCCTATGATTTCAAGCTTCGAGGGGAGGGTAACGCTGTTATATTCTCTGCCGCCTGCATGTTTTATAACCGTAACGGGCTTTGAATTGATTTCTTCGGGGAATACCAAATCGGCAGCCTCTCCGCTGTAGCCCGTAATAACGATGTGGTCGTCGTATTCGTCATATGAAAAGCCCTCGTATTCACCCGATTCTGAAACGCTGCTTTCAAGGTTCAGTTTTGTACAGCCCTGGAAGGCTGAGGTTGAATAGTCGCTTACGTTTTCAAGGTTGATTGCCTCAAGCTCAGCGTCGTTATTGAACGCGTAGTGGTCAATTTTCTTTGTGTACGGCGAAATTTCAAACGTTGTAAGCGCTCTGCAGTAAGCAAAGGCGCTCGTGCCTATTGAATTAACCTTTGTTTTGCTTATGTCAACATATTTAAGCGCGTTGCTGTAAGCGAAGGCGCTGTTCCCGATGGTCTGAAGGGAGGGGCAGTCGCTTAAGTTCAGAAAAACAAGCTCGCAGCTTTCAAAAGCGCAGTCTCCTATTTTTTCAAGACGGGAGTTTTCTTTGAATTCAAGCTCCTTAATACCAGTTTGTGAAAAAGCAAAATTATCAATCGTTTTAACGCTTGCGGGGATAATTACCTTGTCAACGGGATTGCTCTGAAAAACAATGCTCGGGAAGGTATCAATTTTCGTATTTTCCGAAAAATCGAGCGTTCCAATCCTTGAGCAGAGAAACATCTTTCTGTCAAGGGTTGTTATTCCCGCGCCTATCGTTAAGTGGTTAACGCTTCTGTTGTAAAGCGCGTTTTCACAGATGTTAATAACGCTGTCGGGAATAACCAATTCATCGAAATCGCCGAACGCGTAAATCAGGTATTTATAATCGGCTGTATAAATAACGCCGTCATTTACTGTAATATACGGGTTGTTTTCGTCAATAACTACGCTGTTGAGCGAAAGACAGCGCTCAAACGGTGAGTGCGAATGAGAGGCATACTCTCTCTTCATAACTCCCGCAGTCTGGGAATAGTAGTTTTCTGAAATATCGGTGTTCTTTCCTATTGCTACCGAGGTTATGTTTGACTTACTGAATGCAAGGTTTGCAAGGTATTTAAGGCTTTCGGGAAGCACGATGTCGGTATCGGTAAACTTTGCGTTTAAAAACGCCTGGCTCGCTATACCCTCAAGCCCTTCGGGAAAGTTTATCGCCTTTATGATGCGTCCCGCAAAGGAATTTCGGTCAATCATTTTTAAGGTTGAGGGGAGAACGTATTCCGCCTCGCCCAGAAATTGAAAGGAGTCTGAGCCGATAAACTCAATTCCCTCTGATACGACAACTTTTTTAATTTTCTCTTTATCTGTACAATTACAGAAAAGTCCGAGGCTTGAGAAGATTGCCTTAACGTTATGACCGTCAAGCGTTGAGGGGACGGTTACGGTTTCTTCTGAGCCGTAGTAATCTGAAACCCATGCGTTTGCAATGCCGTTTTCGTCTTTATATAAGCCGTATTTCCAAAGTCCGTCTTCGCTTATTACGTTGGGCTCGGTTATAACGAAGCTTTCATAACTCTCCGCAAAAGAGGTGAAAGGGAAAGCCGTAAACGCAAGTATTACAGCTAAAGCTATGCAAATTGTTTTTTTAATGCTTTTCATTTTTACACCTCCTGAGTATATACAATGGAAACTGCGCAGCCCTTGTAGGAAACTATCAGTATTATCTTCTTTTCGCCGTTATCATCCTGAGTTTGAGTAGTGATTTCACAGTCGGACAGGGGGATTTCCTCCTCGCTTCCGTCACTGTGTACGGCGTAGATTTTTGTACCCTTCAGCGATATTTCCTTTTCGCTTTTAACTCGTGCATTAAATGTGCTCGGCATCGTTGCGTAAACGGAAACGACGTCGCTTTGAGTATCCGTTTTATCTGCGGCGATTCCAAGGTGGTAAGCAACGCTTTCAAAAAAGCTCTTTGCCCCCGAAGCGAGCGCGGGATTTGCGTTAAGCGTAATTACCGAAGCGGTTGAGACGATAAGAATTATAGCGGCGGCGCGCTGAATATAAATTCTGCTGCCGTTTGTTTTTCGATGGCAGAAACGAACAATCTTGCTGTTTTCATTAAACTCGGGCACATTGCCGCTTTCAAGCTCAATAAGCGCGTCAACGCAGTCGTCGATTAACTGAGTATCCATATTATCTTCTTTTTCAAGCTCGCCGTCAATGATATTATTAAGAAAAGTTTTTATTTCATCGTAAAGCGAGGCTTCCGAAAGAATACTGTTTACTATTTTTTGATTGACTGTAATGTTCATTTCTTACCCTCCTTTCGTATATTCTTCAAGAACGGGCTCAATCAGCGAATGAATTTTTGCTCTGAGCCTTGAGGTTCGTTTTGCCGCGGCAGAAGGCTTTATTCTAAGGATTTCTGCAATTTCCGTCAGCGGCATATTTTCAACGTATTTCATATTATAAAGGCGTTGCTCGTCCTCGCTAAGCTTTTGCAAAAGAATATCCCGTATTTCATCGTAGTCCCGCTCTGTTGCGTGAGGGTCATTTTCGGGTGCAGGGATATCTGCAATGTTATCAAGCGTTACGGTTTTCGATGTTTTTCTGATTGCTTCCTCATCTGCCTTTTTGCACATATTATCAGCTGTTCTGTACAAAAACGCCTTCGGATTATCAAATACTTCTCCCGTAAGCAGACGGCGGTAAAAAACCAAAAAAGCATTCTGAACGCAGTCGTCAGCCGCATTTTTATTCTCTTTAAGACGCGCGTAGCAATAATTTGTCAGGCGCTTCCCGTATTGCTCGTATGCAGCGGAAAGCTGTCTGTCGGCATTTTGCTTATCGGTTGGCATCCGCGTTCCTCCTTTCGTTTTTTGCCTTTCATAAGGTAGTCCGCCAAAAAACAGAATATGACATTTTTTTGTATAAAACCGTTGTCGAATTGAGCGGGATACCGAAATTCAATCCCCCGTAAGCGTTTGCTTAACTTAGGAATTATTTCGGTATCCCGCTCTTTTTAATGTTTGTTTAATATTCGTTTTTAAATAATATGTTAAACTATCATACCCTGCTCAATCCATTGCATAACTGCGGGGTAGGTTTCCTTGTATTCGTCAAGGCGGTCAGAGTTGCTGTCAACAAATGCCTGAAATTCATCAACGTCCTCAAACGCAAATGTGAAGTCCTGTTCAAATTCATAGGTTGCGGAAAAAATATAATCGAACAAATCGTCCGCAGAAAACAGTTCAAGCAGCTTGTCCGCAGTGATTTCCGTCGTGTAATCAAGCGCGTTTTTAACCGTTGCGCCGCTGTCCTCCTCGCAGAAAATGTCCGGGGTGTTCTCGCAATAGTCAAGAATATCGTCAAGGCTGTAGCCCGCCGCTTCGAGGCTGCTGATAACGTCCTCATAATCGGTTTCGTTAACCTCATCGTAAAGGCGGTAAACGAATTCGCCTATGATATTCTGAATTGCAAAGGCTTTGAAAACGCTGTCGATTTCGTGGCCTTCCTCGTCCGTGACGACAAAGCCCTCCTCTTCAAAGTTTTCCCAGAAAAGCTCGTAAAGGCAAACCTGATTTTCTTTTTCTTCAAATATAGTTTCGTGAATATAATCGGATAAATTCATTTTTCTCCTCCGGAAGAATAGTGTATCGCTTTTTATATATTGTATACCATATTATCCTATATTTCAATATTGCATTGCATACAATTTTAGTTTATAATTTATTTTGAGGTGAACTATATGAGTTTTTCCATTGGAACAAGTGAAATTGAGGTTCTTACAAAGCTTGACGGCGCAAGTCTTTGCTCCTTAAAAAAAGACGGAGTTGAGTATCTCTGGCAGGGCGATGAAGAGCATTGGGCGGGACAGGCGCCCGTCTGCTTCCCGATAGTAGGCGTTTTGCCCGACGGTGAAGCGTACGCCTTCGGCAAAAAATGCACTATGAAGCGCCACGGAATAGCGAGAATATCCCCGTTTGAAGTAATTGAAAAAAGCGGCGAAAGAGTGGCGTTTTGTCAACGCAGCAGCGAGGAAACAAGAAAGGCGTTTCCGTTTGATTATGAGCTTGTAATTTCCTATAGCGTTGAGGGCAGTACGGTTATCTGTGAATATACTGTTCTCAATACGGGAAAAGAGAAGCTTCCGTTCGTTATCGGCGGTCACCCCGCGTTTAACTGTCCGCTTTCAGAAGGGGAGAGCTTTGAGAATTACAAGGTCGTATTTGATAAAAAGATGACTAAAGCCGTTCTTCGTCCCGACCATATAACGGGGCTTGTTGACCCGAAAAAACGCTATCCCGCTCTTGATAACAGCGATACTATTGAGCTCGTTCACGAGCTTTTTGAAGAAAACGACGCTATGGTTTTTGACGGTGTTGAGTCAAAGAGTGCAACGCTTATCGGTCCGTCCGGAAAGGGCGTAAAACTTGAGTACGGCGACTTTGATAATCTTCTTATCTGGTCAGCCTGCAACAGTGCTGATTTTGTAGCGCTTGAGCCGTGGTGCGGCATTTCCCACTGTCTTGATGAGGATAAAACGTTTGAAAACAAGCGGGGAATGACAATTCTGAAACCCGGTGAAAGCAAAACATTTAAATATATGATTACATTGATTTAACAATCTGTTAAATTATTTGGTGTATACTTTGCAAACATTATGATAGAAAAAGGAAGTAATATTATGAAAAACTTTAAACCGATTATTGCTTTATTCCTCTGCGCAATTATTGCCGTATCCTTCGTAGCCTGCAAGGGAAAAACTTCAGGCGGAGAAGAGGGCGGAACAAAAACCGCTGAAAGTGTAAGCAGTGAGGTGGTAACGGGAGCTCCTGTAACCGATAAAAACGGAAAGGCGGTTACGGACAAAAACGGAAAGGCTGTTACCGAGGCGCCTGTTGACAGTAACGCTAAAGCGTCAACGGATAAAAACGGAAAAACCGTTGCCGAAACAACCAAAAAGGGCGATAAAAACAAAAAAGATGATAAAAAAGCTAAAACAACGGCTACAACCCAGAAGGTTAAAAACCCGAATACCGTTAAGGAGATAAAGGTTAGCAACATTACGGAAACCGGCGTAAAGCTCAGTTGGGAAGGCGTTGTATGCGATTTCTATGAGCTTGAATATAAGAAAGCCGACGCGGAAAGATGGGATACGATAGACGAGGAACTTAACGCTACTTCAATTGACGTTTCGGGGCTTGAATCATTTACTAAGTATTCTTTCAGAATCCGCGCAATTATAAAGAGCAAGGCGGGCAAAAGCCCAAGCGCTTATACCTATGTGGACGCAACCACGAAGGCGCAGGATAAATCCCGTAAGATAACAATAAAGGTTAAGCTTCCCGCGAGAAATAATGCGGACGATAAGCTCGTGCTTTATGTAAAAGAGGGCAAAAAGGATAAGGAAAATATCGGCGAGGCTGATATTAAGCTTGACGGCAGCACGGTCAAGATTGAAACAAAGAAAAAATACAGCGGCGTTGTAACCGTTCAGGCACGCCTTAAAAAGATTGATGAAAAGGCTTCGGTTGAAACCGATAAGGATACCGTACTCGTTGATATTTCCAATATCGGAATTGATACAATTTACGACGAGGATTAATAATTTTTGAAGAGGACTGTTAAAAGCGGTCCTCTTTTTTAGCATATTAGACGAATATATTATATAAACTGTCTTAAAATTTCTATAAATTATATGTTGAAAAAGAGTATTTAAGGTGTTATAATGTACGTTGGCAAGTTGCGAAGTAACGGATTTGCCGTATGAATGCTTAATTTTGAAAATTTTTTAATGGGAGGAATTTCCAATGGCAAGACAAAAGAAAACCATGGATGGTAACAGCGCTGCCGCTCACGTAAGCTATGCGTTTACCGAGGTTGCTGCTATCTATCCTATCACCCCTTCATCGCCTATGGCTGAGGAAACCGACGCTATGGCTGCAAAGGGCGTGAAAAACCTTTTCAACCAGACCGTTAAAGTTGCAGAGCTTGAGTCTGAAGCAGGCGCAGCAGGCGCAGTTCACGGCTCACTTTCAGCAGGTGCTTTAACAACAACCTACACAGCTTCACAGGGTCTTTTACTTATGATTCCTAATATGTACAAGATTGCCGGTGAGCTTATCCCGAGCGTAATTCACGTTTCCGCTCGTTGCGTATCTACTCATGCGCTCAACATTTTCGGCGACCATTCAGACGTTATGGCTTGCCGCCAGACAGGTTATGCAATGCTTTGCTCTGCTAACGTTCAGGAGGTTATGGACCTCGGCGCAGTTGCTCACCTTGCAACTCTTAAGAGCCGCGTACCTTTCCTTCACTTCTTTGACGGTTTCCGTACTTCCCACGAAGTTCAGAAGATTGAAACCTGGGATTATGAAGACCTTCGCGAGCTTATTGATATGCAGGACGTTGCTGACTTCCGTGCAAGAGCTCTCAATCCTGAGCGTCCCGTACTCCGCGGTTCTGCAGAGAATTCAGATATCTTCTTCCAGCACAGAGAGGCTTGTAACAAGTATTATAACGATGCTGTTGCTGCAACTCAGATGTACCTTGATAAGGTAAACGAAAAAATCGGAACAAACTATCAGCTCTTTAACTACTACGGCGCAGAGGACGCTGAGAGAGTTATCGTTGCTATGGGTTCCGTTTGCGATACAATTAAGGAAACAGTTGACTTCCTTAACGCAAGAGGCGAAAAGGTAGGTATGGTTTGCGTTCATCTTTACAGACCGTTCTCTGCCGCTCATCTTGTTAACGCGCTTCCCGAAACTGTTAAGAGCATTTCTGTTATTGACAGAACTAAGGAGCCCGGTTCACTCGGCGAGCCTCTTTATCTTGACGTTGTTGCTGCTCTTCGCGGCACTAAGTTTGACCAGGTACCCGTATACGGCGGACGTTACGGCCTCGGTTCAAAGGATACTCTTCCTGCTCACGTTATCGCAGTTTATAACAATATGACTGCTGCTGAGCCGAAGAAGCATTTCGTTCTTTCAATTGAAGACGACGTTACAGACCTTTCACTTCCTGTAACAGAAACTCCCGATACTACTCCTGCAGGCACAACCTCCTGTAAGTTCTGGGGTCTCGGCTCTGACGGTACAGTTGGCGCTAACAAGGACAGTATCAAGATTATCGGTGACCATACTGATATGTACGCTCAGGGTTACTTCTTCTATGACAGTAAGAAGTCAGGCGGTATCACAGTATCTCACCTTCGTTTCGGTTCATCACCGATTACATCAACCTATCTTATCAACAAGGCTAATTTTGTAGCTTGTCATAATCCTTCTTATGTAGATAAGTACGATATGGTTCAGGACCTTCTTCCCGGCGGAACCTTCCTTCTTAACTGCATCTGGAGTCCTGAAGAACTTGATGCTAACCTCCCTGCATCAATGAAGCGCTACATCGCTGAAAACGATATTAACTTCTATATCATCAACGGTATCAAGATTGCCGAGGAAGTTGGTCTTCCCGGACGTGCTTCAACAATTCTTCAGTCTGCATTCTTCACTATCAGCGGAATTCTTCCCGTTGACGAAGCTATCGGTTATATGAAGGAAAAGGTTGTAGCTAAGTTCTCCAAGAAGGGACAGGCTATCGTTGATTCTAACTGCAACGGTATTGACAGAGGTTCCAAGGAAGTTATCAAGGTTGACGTACCTGCTTCATGGAAAGACGCTGTTGACGCACCGAGAGAAATCAACGTTAACACAGACAGACCTGAGATGAAGGCGTTCGTTAAGGATATCCTTGACCCGGTTGGAAGACTCCACGGTGACGACCTTCCCGTATCTGCATTCCTTAACAGCCCGGACGGCGTATTCCCGCAGGGTTCTGCTGCCTTTGAAAAGAGAGGTATTGCAGTTAACGTTCCTGAGTGGGAAGCTTCAACCTGTGCTCAGTGTAACCGCTGCGCAATGGTTTGTCCTCACGCTGTTATCCGTCCTGTAGCATTAACTGAAGAAGAGCTTGCTGCAGCTCCTGCCAACACAGTAACTGCTGACCTTAAGGTTCCGAAGAACACAGGTCTTAAGTACGCTCTTATCGTATCAACTCTCGACTGTACGGGTTGCGCTTCCTGCGCTAACGTATGTCCGACTAAGTCGCTTACTATGAAGCCAATCGCTTCTCAGCTTGAGGCTCAGAAGGTATTTGACGCACTCGTTGATACAGAGATTAAGCCTAACGTTGCTATGAACAACTTAATCGGCGTTCAGTACAAGAAGCCTTACCTTGAGTTCTCAGGCGCTTGCGCAGGCTGCGGTGAAACTCCGTACGCTAAGCTCGCTACTCAGCTTTACGGCGACAAGATGTACATCGCTAACGCAACAGGCTGTTCATCAATCTGGGGCGGCTCTGCTCCTTCAACTCCTTACACGGTAGATAAGAACGGTCACGGTCCTGCTTGGTCAAACTCACTCTTTGAGGATAACGCTGAGTTCGGTTACGGTATGTATCTTGCTCAGAAGCAGATTCGTGAAAGACTTGCTCAGGATGCAGACGTTCTTTCTAAGGCAGGTATTGCAGAGGCTGACGCTTGGCTTGCATCTTATGAAGACGCTTCCAAGAACGAGGCTGACGCTATCGCTCTTACAGCAGCTATTAAGGCGGCTAACCTTGACGGCGAGGCTGCAGCAGCAGCTGAGGACTTCCTCAAGGACGCTGATTACGCTGCTAAGAAATATCAGTTCATCTTCGGCGGCGACGGTTGGGCATATGATATCGGCTTCGGCGGACTTGACCACGTTATCGCTTCAAACGAGGATGTAAACATCGTTGTATTTGATACTGAGGTTTACTCAAATACGGGCGGTCAGGCTTCTAAGGCTACTCCTACAGGTGCTGTTGCTAAGTTTGCAGCAAGCGGTAAGGTAGTTAAGAAGAAGGACCTTGCTCAGATTGCTATGAGCTATGGTTACGTTTACGTTGCTCAGGTTGCTATGGGCGCTAACTACAATCAGTGCTTAAAGGCATTCCAGGAAGCAGCTGCTTATAACGGACCTTCAATCATCATCTGCTACGCACCCTGTATTAACCACGGTATCAAGATGCCGTTCAACCAGGCTGAGCAGAAGAAGGCAGTAGACGCAGGTTACTGGAATCTCTTCAGATACAATCCTGCTCTCATCGCTGAGGGTAAGAATCCGTTCTCACTTGACAGCAAGGCTCCTACAGCTGACTACGTTGAGTTCATCAACGGCGAAACAAGATATTCATCACTTAAGCGTTCCTTCCCGGGCAAGGCTGAAAAGCTCTTCAGCATTGCTGCCGAGAATTCAATCGACAAGTACAACAAGCTTGTTCGTCTTGTTGATTACTACGCTCCTAAGGCTGACTAATCTTAATAAACTAAGGGCGTTCCCGCGGGAACGCCTTTTTGTTTTATCGTACTTGTTTTATTAATACGCATAATGTATAATAATAAAAATAAAAGGCTTAATTAATGAACGGTTATGTTAAGGATTATGGAAAAGAACAGAAAAAAAGTGATAATTATAATATCGGCTCTGCTTTGCGGAATTATTTTTGCAGGAGGTCTTTTTATGCTATTTACTAAAACAGATAACGGCAGCAAATCCGCTATTTATGAGATTAATGAATTTGAAAGCCTTAACCTGCGTATAAGCGGAATGCGCGGGGCTGAGGAGTATGAGATTATCAGCAAAGGCGAAAACTCAGATATAGCTTATTACCATATAAAATACGACGGCGAAAAAGACCGAAGAGAGCTTCAAAGCAGCGTTGAGTGTAAAACCGACGAGGTTATTGCTATATTAAATGATTGTAAGGCGGGGAATTGGAACGGTTTTCACGGCAAACACCCAAAGGGCGTTCTTGACGGAAGAATGTTCAGACTTACGGCAAAGGTTAACGGCGGAAAAACAATAAACGCCGATGGCTCTGAAAATTTCCCTAAGTACTTTAATATCTTTGAAAACTGGCTTTATAAAAAGCTTCACGAAAAACAGTAAAAGAGGTGCGGTTATGTTTTATCAGATTAAAGAAAAGCCCGAAGAGGTTGAAGCGGGCTTCATTGATTACAGCTTCGTAACCGTGGGTTACGTAACCTCTGAGGAGCTTCAGGAGGCGGGTAAGCTTTTCGGCTTTTCCCAGAGCACGATTGACAGCTGCAAGGTTGCGAGCAAATATTTCCGCTCAGGCGTTGAGGTGTACGACGATTATACCTTTACCGAGCTTCGTATCGCTTCGCCGACTGCCGTTAAAGATAATGCGGACTGCGTTGCGCTTTATATCAAAAAGAATCTTCTTATCGTTGTTGACGTTGAGGATTACGACGGCTCTACGAAAGACGTTTTTATGAACACAGTCAATAAATTTACAGCTGAAAACGCAACGCTTGAAAAGGTTATTTATTCCTTTATAGACGCGCTTATTATCAACGATTTCAAGTTTATTGAGGATAAGGGGAACGAGATTACCGAGCTTGAGGAGGACGTCCTCAGGGGCAATACTGACGACAGTTTCAATATGGAACTTCTCAGTCTTAAAAAAGAGCTTTTAACCCTTCATAATTACTACGAGCAGCTTCTTGATATAACGGATGCGTTTGAGGAGAATGAAAACTGTATTTTTGACAGTGAGGATTTGCGCTATATCTCAAATATCGGGCTTCGTATTACACGGCTCCGCGAGGACGTGGATTCGCTTTCAAGCTCCGTTACCCACCTTCAGGACGCATATTCCTCTTATCTTGATTTAAGGCTCAACCACACTATGAAATTTTTTACCGTTATAACGAGTATTTTCTTCCCGCTTACGGTAATAGTAGGCTGGTACGGTATGAATTTCAATTCTATGCCCGAATTTAAATGGAAATACGGGTATATCTATGTGATTTCGCTGTCGGCAGCGGTTATTCTGCTGCTTGCTCTAATCGGAAAAAAGAAAAAATGGTTTTAATTTATGGAAAATTATAATTGTAAGGTTAACAAACGCTGCGGAGGCTGCCAGCTCTCAAATATGAGCTATGAGGAACAGCTAACCTATAAACAAAGGCAGGTAAATGCTCTGCTGTCTCAGTTTTGCAGGGTTGAAAAAATTATCGGAATGAAAAACCCTTTTCATTACCGCAATAAGGTTCAGGCGGCGTATTACTATGACTTCAGGCGCAGAAAAACGGTATCGGGAGTTTATCAAAGCAATTCAAAAAGCATCGTGCCCGTTGATTCCTGTATGCTTGAAAATGAAAAGGCTGATAGGATTATCGTTACAATCCGCCGTCTGTGCGATACGTTTAAAATCGTTCCGTATGATATTCGTAAGGGAAGCGGTTTTCTGCGCCACGTGCTTATAAGATACGGTAACAGTACGGGCGAAATTATGGTCGTTATAGTATCGTCAAACCCGATTTTTCCCTCACGCAATAACTTTGTTAAAGCGCTTTTAAAGGAGCATCCGGAAATTACTACCGTTGTACATAATATCAATCCGTCGGATATAAACCTCGCTCTCGGCGAGCGCAGTAAAACGCTTTACGGAAAGGGCTATATTGAGGACAGACTCTGCGGGCTTACCTTCAGAATTTCGCCCTCCTCGTTCTATCAGGTGAACTCCGTTCAGTGTGAAACGCTGTATCAAAAGGCTATTGAATTCGCAGAGCTTACGGGCAACGAAACGGTGTTTGACAGTTATTGCGGAACGGGAACGATAGGATTGATTGCCGCGTCCGAAGCAAAACAGGTGCTCGGCGTTGAGCTAAATAAAAATGCAGTTCGCGACGCTGTTTCAAACGCAAAGCGAAACGGGGTCAGGAATATTTATTTTACCTGCGATGACGCGGGCGAGTACCTTGAATATATTACGGGCGAAGGCGAGCGGTTTGACGTCGTTATTATGGACCCGCCGCGTGCAGGCTCAGACGTAAAATTTCTTAAATCCGTAGTCAAAGCGCAGCCAAAAAGGGTGGTTTACGTTTCCTGCAATCCCGTAACGCTGAAAAGGGATTTGGAATTCCTTACCGCTGAGGGCTACAAGGTAAATAGAATTCAGCCTGTTGATATGTTCCCCTATACCTCTCATACGGAGGTTGTATGCGCTTTATCCGCTGAATAATAAATTTATCTTGCTAATTTACTTTAGATAGTATATAATATTATCTGCAATTTTTTTAATGGAACGGTGTGTTTAATGGATTCATTATTCTTAAACTTTCTGAAAAGGGCTTTTTTAGTGCCGATTTTAGTTGCGGCGCTGGCAGCGGGGGCTATTACTGTTGCCGTGCCGGTTTTGGCAGCGCATTCAACAAGAATTGAAGCTGCAGAAAAAACTGCGGAACAGTCCGTGGATATTACTAAGTATACGCTTCATAGCTATAATAATTTCAAGGAGATTGAAGAGGGAAATTTAGTAGGTACTATCCGCTGTGAAAATATTTCGCTCGGTGAAAAGGCTATTATTTATTCAAAGGCGGAAAAAAGTAATATAGTTTTAAATAAAGCAAGCGTTGAGCCGTGGAAGAAGGGCGGCGTTCTGCTTGTGGGCTCTAATACAAGCGAACAGTTCAAGGCGCTTCATAACGCCAAAAAGGGCGATGTTTTTACAGTCAGTTTTTACGATAACGATGAATACCGCTATAAACTTAAAAAGCAGTATAACAGCGTTCAGGAAAAGGATTTGACCTCGTACATCGCTAAAGATACGCTCGTTTTGTGTATGCCGTACAATGATTTTACAGACCTCGGTAACGCCTTTTATTACCGCGTTTACGTAGCGGAATTAGTATAGGAGGTGCAATATGGTAAGATATTATTTACATAAACTACTTGTCTTTGCGCTCTCTATGCTTATAGCGCTGTCGCTTATGGTGTTGTCCTTCAGCTTTCTCGCTATCGGTCTTTTCCACAGCAGCTCTTATGTTGACAGCGGGCTGAGAAAAAACAGCGAAACTATAATCAGCGCAGTTGACGAAAAGCTTGAAGCAGCGGCTGAGGAGCTGTCCGTTCCCGCTGAAATGCTTACGGGCGCAGTTAATAAAAACAATATCGGCATTATTACGGAAGAGGTTTCACATAACTTTATTTACGGTTATTCAACTTCGTTTGCTAATTCAACGGAGCTTTACAGCGCCTTTATAACCACAATTAACGATTATAATTCAAAGAATAACAAAAAAATGAGCGACGGAGAGGTTGCGCGTATAGCGGCGCTTGCTGTTGATTCGGTTAATGAGGCTGTCGGAAGTACCGATACCTCGGGGCTTACGATATTTGCTTTCGTAAGAAGCCGGCTGATGATTATTGTTCTCATTGTTTTTGCGTTAATACTTATAGGCAGTATTGTTGCGCTTGTATTCCTCAATAACGGACGCCACAGAAAGTTTAATTATATCGGAATGGGTCTGACTACGGGCGGCGTAGTTTCGTCAGCAAGTGCGGCTTATATAATATATAAAGGCTATCTTGAAAGTTACCGCTTCTGTGCTTTTGACGCATATGATTCTGCAGTTAAATACTGCGTTTCGGTTCAGCTGAAAATCTTTTTATTCGTTGGTGTAATTCTTTTTGTTATCGGCTTGGTAATGCTGTTTAATAATTACAGATACTTCAAGATAAGAAAAGACGCCTTCATTGAACGCCATAAAACGGACGGCGATGATAAGATGGGCGACTATATGGACAACTATTATACCAAGAATATGAGAACTCATATTCCCGGAGAGGAATTTGAAAAAGACGTTAAAAAAATAGATTTTGAAGATGACTAAAAAAAGACCGAAGGTTAAACCTTCGGTCTTTTAATCCTTTGCAAAGGGATTATCGCTCTCTCTGCAGGTGTACGTAAGTAAAATTACGTCCCCGTTTTGAACCTTGTAATTATCTGTTGAAGTTCTTGCGAACTTTTGGTTTACATAGTAAATCCAGCCTGAGCTCGGTCCGCCGTCAAACTGGTCGATATTGTTGATTCCCGATATGTATTTTCCGAATTGCGTTTTCTTTATCGTCAGCTTCAGTCCGTATGCGTCGGCAACCTTTTTTATTAAATCGAACGCCGTATCGCCATCTTTAAAGGTGCAAATGTAGTTGTTAACAAATATGCCGTCCTTCGGAAGATATTCCTCGTGCCCCTCGGGAAGTTTATCCTTGTTACTCAGCGCCTGCTTACAGTCAATTGTTATTGTACAGGTCAGTTTTGTAGGGTCGGTTTGCTTTTTTGTTGTTGAGGTAGTTTCGTTTTTTTGAGTTGGCTGGATTTTGCCCTTATTTGTAGTTTTTGTATTTGCTCCTGTTGATGAGCTTTCACCGTTTTTTACAGAGGTGGATTTGCTCTTTTCGGTAGTGTTCCTTGACGAGCTCTCAAATTCAACCTTAATACCGTCATTGCTTTGAGACGCTTCTGCTTCCTTAGGCTTTCCTGTTGAAGCGGCGCTCGTTGATACTGACGTTGCGGTTTCGCTTTCCTTTTCGGTAGTATCGCTAACTATTGTATTTTCGCTTGCAGGGGGCGGCGCGTTTGAGATAACGCCCGCGTTACAGCCTGTAAAAGCAAGCATTAAAACGACAATTATCACCGCCGATAACAGTCTTTTATACTTCATTTTTTCTACCTCAACTTTTTATCTTTATGTATTATAGTTTAAAATACGTTTTCAGTCAATAAAACACTTGTAGAATTTACATTATTATGATAAAATTAATTATATAGATTTTTTGAATATGAGGTTAATATATGGCAAAGAAAAATAAAAATTCAGCCGTAATTATTGTTCTTGCTCTTATACTTGTTGCAATAGTCGGTTTTTTCGGATATAAAATCTATTCAAAAATGAACGATGATATAAAAGGCAAGAATCAGCCTGATACTGCATATACGCTCGTTATTGAAAAAAGCGATTTTGCCGAGGAGATTTCTGCAAAGCTTGCAGAGAGCGGAATTATTAATAATGCCGTTGTCTGGCAGAACTGGATGAGCTCTAAATATCCCGATTTTGTTTTCGTTAACGGCGAATACAATCTTACGGCGGATATGAGCTATGAGGAAATCGCAAAGAAACTTCAGACTCCGGATATTTCCCATAAAACCGTTAAGGTTGCAATCCCCGAGGGCTATAATGTTATGCAGATAGCCGAAACGCTTGAGGACAATAATATCTGTAAGGCGGACGCGTTTCTTGAGGAGTGCAAAAGCGCGGACGGTTACGATTACGAATGGCTTAAGGATATCCCCGATAACAAGCTGATTGCATATAAGCTTGAGGGCTTCTTGTTCCCCGCAACCTATGATTTGCCGCAGAACAGCGAGCCAAAGAACGTTATAATTGCAATGCTTGATTTGTTCGACGATAATTATTCGGGCGCTATGAAGGATTTCTGCAAGAAAAACGGTATGACTCTGTTTGAGCTTATAACTCTTGCAAGCGTTGTTCAGGAGGAGGCGTTTGATAATTCCTCCGCGGAAAATATCGCTTCCGTTTTCCTTAACAGGCTTAAGAACAATACCAAGCTCCAGTCCGACGTTACCTATTTCTATGCCCGCGATTTACGCGATAAGCAGGGCTTTTCACAGGAGGTATACGACGCGTATTATACCTACCGCTGCGAGGGGCTCCCTGCAGGACCTATAACAAACTCGGGCGCCTCGATTATAAATGCAGTTGTAAACGCGCCTGAAACCGATTATATCTATTTCTTCTCTGATTTGAAAAAGGAATTCCACTTTGCAAAAACCTATGATGAATTCGTTGAACTTCAGAAGAAGTATCCGTGGAAGGAGGAGTAATTTATGTCTAAATGGGATAAGGATTATCTTGACCTCTGCAGAAGAATACTCAGCGAGGGCGTTGAGGTTGAAAACAGAACGGGCGTTAATACCGTAAAGGTTCCGTCTCATCATTTTCATTTTGATTTGAGCGAGGAGTTTCCGGTTTTAACAACAAAGCAGCTCTTTATCCGCCAGGCAGTTCTTGAAATGCTTTGGATATATCAGGCGCAGAGCAACGATGTGCGCTGGCTTCAGGAACGCGACGTTAAAATCTGGAACGAATGGGAGATTGACGAAAACGGTATATGGACGGCAACTCAGATGCTCCCGAATTCCGACGGCGTGCTTGAAAAACAGGTTATCCATAAGGATTTCGGCAAGGAGTACGCCCATACTATCGGTACAGCTTACGGTTATATTGTTAATAAGTTTCAGATGACTCAGAACTTGATTGACACAATTAAGAATAACCCGAAGGACAGACGAATGGTGATGACCCTTTGGCAGAACGATTATCTTGATACGGCGGTGCTTCCAAGCTGCGTATGGTCAAGCGAATGGGACGTAACTGACGGTAAACTCAACTGTTGGGTGCATCAGCGCTCCTGCGACGTTCCGCTCGGGCTTCCGTTCAACGTAACCCAGTACGCAACGCTCTTATGTATGCTCGCTCAGGTAACGGGCTTAAAGCCGGGAACGATTGACTGGTCGATTAAGGACGCCCATATCTATGTAAACCAGATTGACGGAATTAAGGAGCAGATACGCCGTATGGACGAGGAGGGCGATTTGCCTGCGCCGAAGCTCTGGCTTAATCCCGACGTGGACGACTTCTTTAAATTCGATAATTCGCGCGATTGCAAGGACGTTAAGCTGATTGATTATAAACATCTCGGAAAAATTGCTTTTCCGATTGCCCAGTGAGGTGGTTATATGTTATCTCTTATTGCCGCTGTCGGCAAAAATCTTGAGCTCGGACGGAATAACGACCTGATATGGCGCTTTCGTGAGGATATGAGGTTTTTTAAGGAAACGACTATGGGCAGCGCTGTAATTATGGGGCGTAAAACCTTTGAGTCGCTTCCAAAGGCACTCCCGGGCAGAAGGAATATCGTTATTACCCGCCGCGAGGGCTATGCCGCCGAGGGTGCGGAGGTTGTTGAAAGCCTTGAAGCAGCGCTTGAAAGAGCGGGGGGCAATGCCTTTGTTATCGGAGGGGCAAGCATCTATACCGCACTGCTTCCGTTTTGCGACAGGCTATATCTTACGGAAATTGACGATACCTGCAGCGACGCTGACGTATATTTCCCGCGCTTTGATAAAAAGCTTTACAGCAGGGAAGTGCTTAACAAATTTGATATAGACGGAGTTCATTTTGAACACGTTTTATATACAAAATAACAGGAGGAGTATTTATGGGAAGTAAAATCAAAAAGAGAAATACGTACAGCGGAAGAGAAGCCGCTATGTATCTCGTAGGTCTCGGCGGACAGAATATGATTTATAACATCATAGCAACGGGACTTTATTTCTATTTCCAGAACGTTATATGTCTTAATGCAGTAGCGCTCGGATGGATTATGGCGCTTGCGCGTGTTTGGGACGCAATTAATGACCCGATGATGGGAACGATTGTTGATAAAACAAAAACAAAATGGGGTAAGTGCAGACCTTATC
>DFGL01000046.1 GCA_002371215.1 Ruminococcaceae bacterium UBA3751
ACCAACTGAGCTACACCAGCGTTTCTCAACGCCCTAATACTATAGCATAAGTTTTATTTAGAGTCAATACTTTTTTTCAAAAAATGAAGATTTTTCATCTTGTTTTTTGCATTTTTCCTTATACTGCATATGATAACTATGAGGTGATTTGAATGTGCGGAATAGCAGGAATTATCAGCAGAAATATTGACCTGAGGGGAGAGAGGGAGTGTATATATAAAATCAGCCGTTCGCTGAAAATGAGAGGACCTGACGCAGCGGGTGAATACGTTGAGCGCGGCGCGGCGCTTATCCACAGGCGGCTTGCCGTAATTGACGTTAAAAACGGAGCCCAGCCGATGAGCTTTGAAAACCTTGTTATAGTCTATAACGGCGAGTTGTATAACACGGAAGAGATAAGGCAGGAGCTTAAAAACAGCGGTTACTCCTTTGAAACGGACTGCGATACAGAGGTAGTACTTAAAGCGTACCACAAATGGAAAAAAGACTGCGGAGTGCATTTTAACGGAATATTTGCCTTTGCGGTTTATGATAAAAGCGACGGTTCAGTTTTTCTTTGCAGAGACAGAATAGGAGTTAAGCCTCTTTATTATTCATATATCGGCGGAACCTTTGCCTTTTCTTCAAGGATGGAAAGTCTGCTTTACGTTAAAGGCGTTGAGCCCGTATGCGACAGGGAGGGACTGAACGAAATATTTATGCTCGGTCCTGCTAAAACCATAGGCAAAACTGTTTTCAGGGACATAAAGGAGCTGCCACCCGCAGGGTATATGACCTTTAAGGACGGAAAAATACAAAGCGGAGTTTACTGGAAAATTGAGGCAAAGGAGTTTAACGAAACCGAGCTTCAGGCACAGGAGCATACTCACTGGCTCGTTACCGACGCTATTCGCCGCCAGCTTGTCAGCGACGTTCCGCTTTGTACCTTCCTGAGCGGCGGGCTTGACTCTTCAATAATTTCAAAAATCGCGTCAGACTGCTACCTTGACAGAGGCGAAGTTTTAAACACTTATTCCGTTGACTATGACGATAACGATAAGTATTTTAAAAAGAGCAGCTTTCAGCCTAACAAGGACTCGGATTATATCAATCTTATTTCGGATTATATTTCATCAGAGCACCATAACATCGTTTTGAATAACTCCGCCGTTGCAGAGGCTCTGATTGACGCCGCTATTGCAAGAAACAGTCCGGGCTTTACGGACGTTGATTCTTCGCTTTTGCTTTTCTGCAAGGAGGTGAAAAAGAATTTCACCGTCTGTCTTTCGGGAGAATGTGCTGACGAGATTTTCGGCGGCTACCCGTGGTACCACAGGACCGAAATTCTTTTTGAAAACACGTTCCCGTGGTCGCGCTCAACGGATATAAGGAGGAGCATATTAAAAGACGGTTTTCTTCCCGAGGGCGAGGAATATATGAAAAACGCGTATTCCGAAACCGTTAAGAAAACCGATTATCTTGATACGGACAGCAGGCTTGAAAAGCGAATGCGCGAGATGTTTATTCTCAATATGGATTGGTTTATGCAGACCCTTCTTGTAAGGAAGGACGTAATGAGTATGGAGGCGTCGCTTGAGGTAAGAGTTCCGTTTTGCGATTACAGAATAGTAGAATACGCATACAATATGCCCTGGAGCATTAAGGCATATGACGGACGCGAAAAGGGAATTCTAAGAAAAGCGTTTGAAAACGAGCTGCCTGATATTATTACCTGGCGAAAGAAAAGTCCTTATCCGAAAACCTTTAACCCGCTTTATTTTAACGAGGTCTGCAAAATGGTTGATTATGCTCTTTCGGATAAATCGTGCGCGCTTTACGATATGCTGAATATCAGCGCAGTAAGGGAGTTAATGCAAAATCCGGATTCTATGCCTGAGCCCTGGTACGGTCAGCTTATGAGAACGCCGCAGGTTCTTGCTTATATCCTGCAAATATATGTCTGGATAAGAAAATATAATATTGAGTTTGACTATTAAGTGTGTTATAATTGATGCAGGGCATTTTGTCCTGCATTCATTTTTTTAAAGGTGCAATATGACTAACGAAGAATATATCAAAGCGATTGAACTTCGGCGTTCGCGCAGAGCATATAGTTCAAAGCCGCTGAGCGAGGAAATAAAAAGTGTAATTAAGGAAATGGTTGAGGCAGTAAACACTCAGCCTGATTTGCATTTTATTTTTATTGACGACGGCTCGTCCGCTTTCAGAATATTTTCGGGCAAGTTTTCAATGATTGCAGTTTGCGGTCCCGATACCCAAAAGGCAAGGGAGGACAGCGGATATTACGGTGAAAGCATAGTTTTGCAATGTGCCTATCACGGGCTCGGCACCTGCTGGGTTTCGGGAACTTATAATGAAAACAAGGTTTACGAGCTGGCGGATATTCCGAGGGAGGAACGCCTTTACTGCGTGATTGTTATCGGGTATCCGAAAAACAGGTTTACCGCCGTTGAAAGAACTATGTACGGCGCAACGCATAAGAAGAACAAAACCTATCAGGATATGTTTGAATACAGCGACGCAAAGCTTCCCGAGGAATACGCCTACGGCTTGAAACTGGTTGAAGCTGCGCCGTCAGAGGTGAACAGAAGGCCTGTTAAATTCAGGTATGAAAACGGGGTGTTCTCAGCCTACGTTGAGGACCCGTATTCAGATAAAAGCATTGATTTCGGTATCGCTAAGCTGCATTTTGTCCTCGGTTGCAGGGCAAAGGGCGTTTACGGTCACTGGAGCTATGAAAACGTTTTTGAGCTTGACGATTCAAATATAATAAAATTCGGAAAAACCGATTCGGAGGAAGATAAATGAGTAAGAAAAAAATAGTTTTATGCATTATTGCAGCACTGTGCGTTATCGCTGTTATTATCGGAATCAGCGCCAAAAGGGCGGCTGACAGAAACAAGCCTACAGAAAACAAGGTTGAATCCATTATTTCCACCGACCTTGCTCAGAATAAAGACCTTAAGCTTATTGCGCACCGCGGACTGAACGCTATTGCGCCGGAAAATACCGTTCCCGCATATCAGAGAGCGGGCGAAGCTGGCTACTGGGGCGCTGAATGCGATGTTTTCAGAACTGCCGACGGTAAGTGGGTGCTTCATCACGACGCTGATACAAAGCGTATGACAAACGGCAACCTCAAAATTGAAAAGTCAAAGTATGAGGAACTTCAAAAGCTTACCATTGATAACGGAAACGGTCTTGATACGTATACCGACGTTAAAATCGCAACGCTTGACGAATACCTTGACCTTTGTCAGAGCCTCGGTATGATTCCCGTTATTGAGCTTAAGAGCGAAAACAATACGGAATACTATAACGAAATCACCGAGGCGGTTAAAAAGCGTAAGCTCAATGCTCAGTATATTTCATTCTATGAGGATGACCTCAGGGCAATAAAGAAGCTTGACGATAAGGCGCAGCTCTTCCTGCTTGTTGATAAAATTGACGATGACGCCGTTAGCTTTGCAAAAGAGCTTGGCAACTGCGGAGTAAGCTTTAACGCGGGCAATAAAAAGAACCTTAAGAATAAGGGCGCCGCAATAAAAAAGATTACGGACGCAAAAATTCCCGCGGCAGCGTGGACGGTTGATGATATTGAAACTATTCAGACCCTTGTTGATTGCGGAGTTTTGTATATAACGACAGATTGCATAACCTACTAAAACAAAAAAGCGCAGAAAAACTGCGCTTTTTGATTTGTGTTTTTTCAAAGGACAAGTTCGAGCCCTTGAAAAAATAAAAAGCACCGTATATACAGTGCTTTTCTAGTGGGAACAACTCGTCCAAACATCTTCCGTGATTGAAACATAACGCTTCGCATTATGTTAATAATCACTGCAGATGTTTCTCCTCTCAAATCAAAATTCGGCTTCGCCTGCTTTTTGATTTGTAATTTGTTTGGAGGGGCTCACAGGTTCGAGCCCCTTGAAAAAATAAAAAGCACTGCATATACAGTGCTTTTCTGGTGGGAACAACAGGGCTC
>DFGL01000062.1 GCA_002371215.1 Ruminococcaceae bacterium UBA3751
ATGGGGTAAGTGCAGACCTTATCTTATTTTCTTCCCGGTTATTATCGGCGCTATGACAATACTCTGCTTTGTTAACGGTATTTATACAAATCCGGGCGCAAGCAAGGCTCTTATTGTTGCATGGGCTGCCGCTTCGTATATTATCTGGGGTATGCTCTTTACGGTTTGTGATATTCCGCTCTGGGGTATTACTTCTTTAATGACCGAGGACCAGGATGACCGCGCAAAGATTATCGGTCTTGCACGTATGGCGGCAGGTATCGGCGGTATCGGTACCGTTATCGCGTTTATTCCTGACTTCCTTAAAGGAATGTTTGAGGGTAAATATAACGCTATGGTAGGAACTGTTGAGGGCTACACTCAGCAGATGGCTAATAACGATACGAAGAAGGCGGCTTGGATTGCAACGGTTGTTGCTATTACAATAGTTGCAACAATCTGCTTTGAGGTTGCAGGTCTTGTAACCCGTGAGCGCGTTCCCGGCGACGCTGAGGATAAGAGAGGCATTATTGAAAACTTCAAGATTATGTTCGGTTGCCATCCCTTCCGTCAGATACTTATTTCCGGTATCCTCAGAAGCCCTCTCCAGCTGCTTATGATTCTCGCTATGCCGCTTATGCTTTACTACTATACCGATAATGCTTTTGATAACATCGGTAAACTTGACGGCGGCGCAAGAATAATAAAGATAGCGCTTATCGGAATTGCCGTGTTCGTTCCGCAGTTTGCTGCAATGGCTATTACTCCGAACCTTGTTAAGAAGTTTGAGAATAAGGCTATTTATAATTTCTATACTATTGTCGGCGCCGTTCCGTACGCTCTTATCTTTGTAGCTTACCTTGTATTCAAGGGCAATATGCTTGAATGGGTACCGGTAGTTATTACTGCAGTATGTATCGGTCTTGCTGCTGCTTCAATGGGCGGTATTAACGTAATGCAGTCAATTATGATTGCCGACTGCGTTGACTATGAGGAATACCATAAGGGCTACCGTCCCGACGGTGTATTCTTCTCAGGTCAGTCCTTCCTTACCAAGCTCTCAGGCGGTATTGCTGCTCTTATTCAGGGTATCGTTTATACAGTTGTTAAGTTCTCGGGTGAAAACCTTGATAACATTAACTACCGTCTTACTCAGGGTGAACATTTCTTCAATATGGACCCCGTAGTTCAGGGAACAAGTATGGGTAAATACGCTATGGCTATGTTCTTCCTTATTTCAATCCCTGTTGCTGCAGGTATGCTTCTTTCAGCGCTTCCGATGAAAACTTACGGTATGACAGACGCAGAGCATAAGAAAATGCTTGACGCTCTTATCGCTAAGCGTGCAGGCGACCCAACGGTTGATACAGCGGCTGAGGTTGAAGCTCATATCGAGGGTAACGATTGAAACGAAGTCGCCCGTGTTCTTGAGGAGAATATGGACGATATCGTTAAACAAATCAATGAATTATAAAAATAAAAGGTTGACTCTAACAGTCAACCTTTTGTTTTATCTTACACCCTTTAACCACTGTACCCAGACGCCGAAAACCTCTCTCGTAAAGAACGTCGGCTTTGCAAGAACGGTTGAAGCCGCGGGAACGGAGTAAGCCGTAAGCCCGTTTTTCCTGCATATCAGCGAAGCCCTGTACTGATGATATTCGCTCGTTGAAACCGCTACTTCTGTTGAAAGCCCGTTTTTGTCAATAATCTCTTTTGCGTTTTTTATGTTAGCGTCCGTATTTGTAGATTTATCCTCAATAAAAATTCTGTTTTTGTCAATGCCTGCCTCGGTCATCAGATTGTATATGCACTGACCTTCGCTTAAATCCTCGTCTGAGCCCTGACCGCCCGTTGCTATCGCTACCGCGTCAGGATGTTCGTTGAGGTACTTTACAGCTTCGTTACACCTTCCTGTCAGCGTCATACTCGGAACGCTTCCTCTTATCTGACAGCCGAGAACGATGATTACGTTCTGATTATCTGAGGTATAATGTGAATGGGAAACAATCTGCCCGAGCGTTATGAAAAATAGCGAAGTAAACATAACTATGAATACGCATAGCGCAGATAAAACAACTTTTCCTCCGTTGCTTTGCCATATATTCTTAATTATTTCCATAAAGCTCTTCCAAAAAATACCGATTAATACCATTACCGTTCCTACTCCGAGCCCGAATACGTTGCCCGCGTTGAGCACTCTCAGTGAAACAAACGGCGCTATATAATACCTTATCAGTATAAGACCTGCTATAATTAAGACAATTCTTAATATCAAAACGCTCACCTTTTTCATAACTGTATCTCTTTCCTTTTTAGTATTTTTACCCTAACACAGAAAAAACTTAAAGTCAATATGCGGAACGACTGATTATATTTACAAATTTTTTTATTTGTGATAAAATGTATAATAGTTTAAAAAAGGAGGTGTCATATGCCGCGTCGTTGGGTTCCCGTTCACGAGGATATTAAAGTCCCCGTGTTCAAAAATGTTGTATATGCAGTAAAAATTATTCACAAGGCGGATAAACTTATGATACCTTCAGTTGTTATTTCAAGGGTATCGGGCGAGATTTTTTCGCATTTTATCCGCGGTATCCTGTTTTTGAAGATGCTCCTCGGAATTATTGAAAACGAGGGCAGCTTTGAATACTATTTAAAAATTCTGTTTTTGTTTATCGCTTCTGCTCTGATTAACGAGGTAATAATTATAGCCTCCGATTATGTTCAGAACGTTTCCCTTAAGCGCGTTATTAAGGGACTGAATAATCTGATATTTAAAAAGGCGGGCGAGGTTGATATATCCTGTTATGAGGATCCTGATTTTTACGATTCGTACCAAAGGGCGACTCAGATTATAACCGGAAGCATATTTATGGCGTTTGTTATGGATTTTTCAACGCTTATAGGCGACGTTATTGCCTTGTCTATGGTTATAGGCGTTGTTACCTCGATTGACCCATCGTATCTTATATTCCTTGCTCCGATAGTTATTGTTTTTGCAGTTGAAATACTAAAAAGTAAGCTTCTGTATAAACGCGATTTGAGTATGACTAAAAATCAGCGTATTAAGCAGTATACTCAGCGTACCGTATTCTTAAAGGACTTTTCAAAAGATATGCGTACCTCCGGAATTTTCTCGGTAATAATTAAGCGTTTTAATAAGGCTGTTGAGGATAATATTTATATTATTAAAAACTACGGAGTTAAGCTCTTTTTGTACAGCCTTGCCGCTTCGGTTTTCGGCGAGTTTATTCCGATTGTTGGTACTTATTCCTTAGCCTCATATAAGTTTATTAACGACAGCGGGCTTGCCATTTCGGGCTTTTCCGTCGTTCTTTCTTCAATTAATACCGTGCGTCAGACTACAACGGGCATTGCAGACAGTCTTGCAGAGCTTACAAATATGGCGCTTTATTTTCAGAATCTGCGGGATTTCTTTGATTATGAAAGCAAGGTCGTTGCGGGCGAAAAGGAAGCGGGCGAATTTGAAAGCCTTGAATTTAAAAACGTTTCTTTTAAATATCCCCACGCTAAGCAGAATTCAATTAACGGTATCAGCTTTAAAATCAGTAAGGGTGAAACCGTTGCTCTTGTCGGAGTTAACGGAGCGGGTAAAACAACTCTTGTAAAGCTTATGCTCCGCTTTTACGACGTAACCGAGGGAGAAATTCTTTATAACGGAATCAATATCAAAGAGTATAATTCCGACAGCCTGCGCAGGCGCTTTGCAACCGTTTTTCAGGATTATAAAACCTTTGCGCTTTCCGTTAACGAAAACGTGCTTTGCAGAGAGGTTACTGACGAGGACGGGGAAACTGCCGAAATCGCTTTGAAGAGCAGCGGCGCCTGGGATAAGATTAAAACCTTTCCCGATAAAGGCGATACTCTTCTCACTAAGGAATTTGATGAGAACGGCGCAGGGCTTTCCGGCGGTGAGCAACAGAAAATAGCCGTTGCGAGAATGTTTGCAAAGAATTTTGATATTGCAATTCTTGACGAGCCGTCGTCAGCGCTTGACCCTATTGCAGAATATAATATGTACGAAAATCTTATAAAGGGAACGCGCGATAAAACCGTTATTTATATCTCTCACAGGCTTTCTTCCGCTGTTTTAAGCGACAGAATTATCGTTATAGGCGGCGGCAGGCTGCTTGAAAGCGGAACACATTCGCAGCTTATGGAAAATAACGGTAATTACGCCGAAATGTTTACCCTTCAGGCTTCAAGGTACAGAGAGGAGGCGGCGGATAATGCAGAGTAAATCAACCCACGATTTCAGAAGCGATAAAATGCAGTATTCCATCTTCTCCAACGTTCTGTATTTTCTTAAACTGATATTTAAAATATCGCCGCTTTTCGTAATTCTTGAATGCTTCTGGGGCGTTATAATGCGCCTTCCTACAAGAATTATCTCCGTTCTCGGCGTTAAGTTTGTAATTGACGCTATAGCTGAGGGAGACGATACAAAGAAGATTATAACAGCGGTAATAGTTATCGGAGCAATAATGCTGTTAACTGAAATAGGCAACGCGCTTTACAGGGAGTTTTTCTTTGCAATAAACAGAGAAAAGGTAAGTAAGGGATTGTCTCAAATGCTTTATAAAAAAGCAAAGGAGCTTGATATTGAATCTTACGACGACCCCGATTTCTATAATAACTTTATCCTTGTAATAGAGGGCTCGGGTGAAAGGGTAATGTTCGTTCTCGGGCTTGTACAGAATTATATAGGCGAGGTTGTATCGCTTATAACAATTGCCTCAATAATTCTTGCTATTGACCCGATTTGCCTTCTGATTATAGTCGGAGTTGTAGTTATATTTACTCCCGTAAGCAAGAAAATCGGTAATCTTCAGGCAGAGCGCCAGATTGAAAATAATAAGCTTCATCGGCGTGCCGATTATTTTGCGAGAGTATTCTATCTTCAGGACTATGCAAAAGAGGTAAGAATGAACGACGTTCAGCCGCTTTTGTTCAGCAGGTATAACGACGCCGCAGATGACGTCATCGGCAATCAGGTCAAGTATATGAAAAAGATTAACTTTGTATACTTTTTCCAGGAAACGGGCGTTCAGATTATCGGCTTTATGCTCCTTCTTCCGCTGTATCTCGGCTACAGCGTTCTTAAAACGCATACGCTTTCAGCGGGTGACTTTGTTGCAACCTTTAACGGTGCGCTTTCAATAGCTTCATCGTTTTCTTTCCTTACAGTCGGAGTCGTCCGTATGTTCTCCGAAACGGCAAAGCTTATTGAAAAATACCGCGATTATTTAAAGCGTGAGCCGAATATTAAGGACGGAGAAAAAGAAGCGTCGTCAACGGAACCTGAAACGATAGAGCTTAAAAACGTTAACTTTACCTATAAGGGTAATGAAGCTCCTACGCTTAAAAATATTAATATGACGCTTAAACCGCGGGAAAAAATAGCCCTCGTCGGATATAACGGTGCCGGTAAAACGACTCTTGCGAGTTTGCTTTTAAGGCTTTATGACGTTGACAGCGGCGAAATTCTTATCGGCGGGGAGGACGTAAGAAACGTTTCCCTGAAATCGCACAGAGAACGCTTTTCTGCAGTCTTTCAGGATTTTCAGGTTTTTGCTGCAACAGTTGGCGAAAACGTAGCGCTTGAAACAGAGGTAGACGCAAAACGCGCCGAAAATGCGCTTAAAAAGAGCGGTTTTTCAAAGGAGCTAAAGGACGGAATTGATACTCCGCTTCTCAGGGAGTTTGACGATGACGGCGTGCTTTTCTCAGGCGGCGAAAACCAGAAGGTTGCAATAGCCAGAGCTTTTTATAAAAAGTGCCCATTTGTTATTCTTGACGAGCCTTCCGCTAACCTTGACCCCGTTGCGGAATACAATCTCAACCGTTCAATGATGCTTGCGGCTGATGACAGAACGGTAATCTTTATTTCCCACAGGCTGTCAACAACCGTTAATGCTGACAGGATTTACGTTATGGAAAAAGGTCAGATTATAGAGCAGGGAACGCATAAAGAATTAATGAAGCTCGGCGGAACGTACGCCTATATGTTTAACCTTCAGGCTGAAAAGTATAAATAAAATAATTGCCGGCAGCACCCTGCTGTCGGCAACATTCATATTATATCATATTTTTATTCATAAAACAATACTTTTATTATAACTAATTAAAGGGTATAATGAAGTTAGGAAGAAATTCCTATTTTATCCAAGGAGGTAATATTTATGATTAACATTACTGCAAGAGGCTTTGAATTAAAACAGGGCGCTAAAGACGGAATTGAAAAGGAACTTAAAAGAATTGAAAAAATGCTTCCTGAAAATGCGGTTTTTGACGTAACGCTCAAAAAGGAAAAGGAAGGTTATAAATGCGATATTACGGTAAAGCATTTCGGTTCATTCATCAGGGGTGAGGCGTTTGAGAATAAAATCGAGCCTGTAATTGACGCTGCGGTTGACGACCTTAAGCGCAAGCTGCGTAAACTTAAAACATATTTTGTAGATAAAAAGCGCAAGGGCGGTATTGATGAGCTTGCACAGGCTTTTGACGAGCTTGAAGCAGAAGATTTCTCAATGGATGATTTTGACGAGGTTTATTATTCCTCAGTTGATATCAAGAGAACTAAAACCATTACTCCGAATATGATGACGGACGATGAGGCTGCCGTTCAGATGGAAATGCTCGGCCATTCCTTCTTCGTTTATCTCGGCGTAGACGGTGAAACAAAGATTATCTATAAGAGAAAGAGCGGCTACGGCGTTCTTATCTGTGAATAAAAATATATGGCTTCGGAAATCCGAAGCCTTTTTTTATTGACAAAATATAATTACAGTTATATAATATCTGCGTTATTTAAGAATTAATAAAGAGGTGCGGTTATGAAATCTTTAAAAAGAGATAAAAGAGTGCCGGTATCGCTTATTACAGGATATCTCGGCGCAGGTAAAACTACTGTATTGAATCACGTTCTTGCAAACCAGGAGGGTTATAAGGTTGCTGTTATTGTAAACGATATCGGCGAGGTTAATATTGACGCTTCGCTTATCGCAAAGGGCGGCGCTGTAACCCAGAAAGACGATAATCTTGTTCCGCTTCAGAACGGCTGTATCTGCTGTACTCTTAAGGTGGATTTAATGAATCAGATTATTGAGCTCTCGCGTTCAGGCAAATTTGATTATATTCTTATTGAAGCTTCGGGTATCTGTGAGCCCGGTCCGATAGCGGGCTCTATCTGTATGCTTGACGGAACGGACAGACAGGCTAATATTCCTGCCGTTGCATACCTTGATAACGTTACTACCGTAGTAGACGCTAAGCGTATGGCTGATGAGTTTGGCTCGGGCGCGTCGCTTCTCAACGAAAATCTTGATGAGGAGGATATTGAAAACCTTCTTATTCAGCAGATTGAATACTGTACAACGATTATTCTCAACAAGGTTGACGCGGTTACGGATAAGGAAAAGGCTGACGTACTTGAGGTAATTAAAGCGCTTCAGCCTGACGCTAAGATTATAGAAACAACCTACGGTAAGGTTAACGTTAGGGACGTTCTTTCAACGGGCAGATTTGACTATGAGCGCATTTTAAACAGCGCAGGCTGGGTAAAAGCTATGGAAATCGAGGGTGAAAACTCTGAGGACCTTGACGAACACGACGAGCACGAGCATCACCACGACGAGCACGAGCATCACCACGACGACCACGAGCATCACCACGAGGAGCATGAGCATGACCACGACGAGCACGA